>ONQU01000088.1 GCA_900320035.1 uncultured Rhodospirillaceae bacterium
CACAATGCGTTTCTAAAATCTGTTGAAGAAAATACTCGCTTTTTGAAAAATCACTTTTCTCAAGCCGGAATTAAAACTACTTTTGAAATCAATTCCGGAAATCATTTTCAAGATACAACTAACCGTACGGCCAAAGGAATTGCTTGGATACTTAAAGAGTGATTAAGTTAAAACTTTCCTTAATTCATTCGGACATATTCTTGGGCCGCGTACGGTTTTAATATCAAACGCATTCAATTTAGAAAAAGGCATAAAATCCTTAGCATACTTTTTAATGAGCTTTATCTTCATTACTTTGTTGATTTTAAGATTTTTATCCTCATAATCATACGGAATGCCAACTTCTGTAACTAGGCATTTATATAAAACAGCTGAAATCGGTGCACCGACATACATATAAGCAATATCGCCAACTCGGATATCACTAGATTGCTTCCAAATTATCTCATCATTTTTGGTAAAAGCCGCCTCAATGTCAAAATATCTTGGATTTGCCGGCACCAGCCATGAATTACTTTCATTTTTCTTATGAGCCTTTTTGCCAAGCGAAAACGAATGACTTTCTTCCAGTAAATCAAACAGTTCATCATCGGTTACAGTATCATTTAACACAATCGTTATCCAACTTTTCTTGTTCATATGATAAGCCGGATAAAAGCCTTTTTTCTTATGCAAAACCGATATTTTATCTTCACTCAATTTGATATTCACAACTTCTACTTCACCAGAAAGTTTTTTATCTAATTTAGAAAAATCCATATTCATTACCAGTGCATACCATTTATCACTGTCAGGATTTTTAAAAACGCCGTAACCAGAAAATGTATCCCACGGAAAACACGGACTATCACCGTATTTTTCAAGAATTTTCTGTGTCAACCTATTGGACTGTGGATGCACAAAATAGTTAATAGAACAGCATTTATCTTTGATATCTTCCAAAATCTTCTGATATTCCGCACGCACTTCTCCGGCGAAACCTTCCATATTTTCAATACGTAAGGGTAAAAATTCATCATCGGTAGCAGTTTCAAAAACTTTACCGATTATTTGACCTTCAGCATCGATATTTACGACGGCCTTAAAATCATCGTTCATAAATTTCTTTTCAAACGTCCATCCATTGCTTATTTTTCTAAAGCCATACTTTTGAAGCTTGGAAACATCAACAATGGCTCGTTTAAATATTTTTTCTTCTAATAACATAAACACCTCTGAAATAAAATACAACTTGTTGCAAGATATTCAATCAATTTCTAATTTTTATACACTCTGGTGTCTTCAATTACAGCCGTGATTTCCACTTGGTTTGAGCGTTGGCGAGTGCCGGTTACACGGGCATAAACGCTCCATTTATCCTGCGTTCCGAACGCAAAATGCGTGCGTTCAATACCGGATGCCGTCAAAATTTCAATATTCGGCTGAGTTTTCAGCATAGCCTCGGTGTTAAGTTCGGTTATTATATTTTATCTCATGACATTTTCTTTAAATTCAACAGGTTGAATCTGGAAAATTTTTATAACTTTAAAGCCGAGCGGTTAAACTCGGCGTTAGGTTAATGTATTATTATTCTAATATTTTTCGTAATGAATCTTGTTTTTATCAAAATCATTTTCAGTATAAGTTTTTTTCTGTTCTCCTTTACCTCCCAAGGCAACAAGGTTCAGTACGGCATAATTATCAGGAATATTCAATAAATCGCGGATTTCTTCGTCAGATGTTTTCTTCAAACCTCTTCTGTTTCTGATTTGTACCCAACAAGCACCGACATTATATTGCTCTGCCGCAAGTAAAATATAGGATGAAGCAATTGCACCGTCTTCTATCCAAAATTCGCCTCTGTCCTGATTTACCATAACCACGATAACAGCGTCAGCCCCGATAATCTGACTACCACCAAGGCTTTTACAGTCTGCGAGTTTCTGAATAGTCTCTTTATCCTTAACAATCACAAATTCAACCGGACGATGTCCAAATGATGATGGAGCCGTTAGGGCTACTTTCATGATATTATTGATTACATTTTCATCTATAACTTCGTCCGTATATCTGCGTATTGAACGTCTTTTTAAGGACAATTCCAGAAGTTTATTATCTGCTGAATTTGCTATTGTTGTTTGATTTGTTTTCATTATATTTTCATCTGCCATTGCATTTATTCCTAAAATCATACATATTAAAACTATCCAAAATACTTTCATTTGCTATTATCTTTCTATTTTTTTAACTGTTAATTTATTTTAGCGAATAAAATGAGTTAACGTAATAGGTTCATATTGCGGTTTATTGATTCCATTTTGCTTACCCAATTCAATGCACTTCAACAACCAAGCCATATTTTGCCCCAATGTGCGCATTGTTTGCAAACCTTCTTCATCTTTTCTAACATCATCAGGTGTAAAACCATGCACCATATTCCAATACTGCGAACCGACAACCTGCATATTTGTCATCATAAAATATTTGTTTAGGCGGTCAAATGAAGATGTTGCACCGCCTCTGCGACATGATACCACTGCAGCCGCCAATTTACCGGCCATTTTACCGCTGTTAGAAAAGAAAAAACGGTCACAGAAAGAACAAAGTTGTCCGCTCGGTCCGCCGTAATATACCGGACTTTCCAGTACAATTGCATCAAATTCATCAAGCCGTGCGCTCAATTCATTGACTTTATCGCCAAATACACATTGTCCTGTTTTCTGACAACTCATACAGGCTATACAACCGGAAACAGGCTTTGTTCCAATATGGAAAATCTCAGCCTCAATGCCATTTTTCTCTAATGTTTGTTTTAATTCGTTCAAAGCCGTAAAAGTGCAACCTTCTTTATGCGGACTTCCGTTGACAAGCAATACTTTCATTTATTTTTCCTTTCTTAATCATGAACCTTATAGTTTTTCAATAACATTTCG
>ONQU01000124.1 GCA_900320035.1 uncultured Rhodospirillaceae bacterium
ACTCGAGGGTTCAAATCCCTCACCACCATATAAAACAAAAAACACCCCAAAGGGTGCTTTTGTTTTATTGGCGGATAGAGAGGGATTCGAACCCTCGGTACCCTTTAGAGGTACACACGATTTCCAATCGTGCGCCTTAGACCACTCGGCCATCTATCCAATAATTCTGCCATCGAATATAACCTAATTTTTACGTTGTGCAACTATTTTTTGGGGGCTGTTCAATATTTTTTCTTGCCATTTATTTTCTACAAATGGTTATCAACCCACTCATCAATAAAACGATATAACATTTTCTTATCAGCTTCAATATCAGCCCACGAATTTTTTAACTGGTGCAAAATTTCCGCTGTCTCCGCCGGACTGATAACTGCCGAAGGTTGAATAGGCGTGGTTTCTGAGTTTTTCTTCAGTTTCTTACGTAATTGTTGAATTAATTTTTCAGCTGTTCCCATCATTTCTTAGCCTCATTTGGCCAAAACTTATTTATCATTTGCTGAATACTACCTTCACCATATTTATCGGCAATTTTTTGCAGCATTTCATCGATGACACTTTCCAAATTATCCGGATACGGGATACTGATATTGGTAACCTCTACCGGATATCCCTGATAAAATTCATCATCGGTCATTTCAATGACAATTAACGGTTTTGCTGCTAATAATTTTGCACGTATATCATAAGCAATATTCGTCAAGATGTAAGCTTTGGTTTTGTTTTTAATCAGTATGGCACAATTGCGACCATCATACAAAAAAGACGCAGAGCGAATCGGTTCCCCCTTAATCGGTAATTCGATTCCCATCTGCTTTTGATATTCTAAAATATTAAAATGTTCTACCCAAATTTTTTCTGTTGCCATAGCATTAACCCAAACCAACCTTCACTTTGTCAAGATAGCAGCAAAACGTAAATAAATAATAAATTTATCTATCTTTTTCTGTGGTTCGGGCTGTGAAATAAACAGGTTTGACTGAAACTTGATTGGGCGTTAAATTCTCATTATGGCGCTGAACAAAACGATTAAAACTTGCTTTGACCATATTTTTACATTTTTGCAAAAAGGATAACTTGCCATCAACATCGATTCCTGCGGCTGTTTTTTCGGCATTTTTCAAAAAAGTTTCCAAATCAGCAACGGTAACACCTTTATTGTTTTTGAAATTATTCAGCATCTCTTGATACCCTGCCGGATACTGATCTGCCTTTTTTATATCTTCACTTTGCAATGCCTTTTTATTTGCCATACTTTCCGGTTTCAATGAATAATCCGCAACCGTACCCAATTGTTCAAACTTTTCAGGTGAAACTCCCAGTTGTTTAGCAATTTTTTTGTTTGCTAAATTTATGTCATATTCTTCCATTTAAGCCTCCTCTATCCATCTATAAGGTAATTTTAGTACAAAATTTGTCAAAAATCAAGTAAAAAAATGACTAAAAAGTAATTTAAAGTATTTTGGTGCTTATTTTATATCAATTTGAAAATCTGCATCTGTGGTTTGGCGAATATCTTCAAGCGATGAATAAGGGCTGATTTCAGTTAAATAAAGACCGTCAGGGCGAATTTCAAAGCCCCCTTTTTCCGTGATAATCATATTGACCTTATGCGCTACCGTGAGCGGTAATGTACACTTTTGCACAATTTTCGGCGCTCCTTTAGCGGTATGCTCCATGGCCACAATCAACTTTTTGGTGCCAACCACCAAATCCATAGCACCACCCATACCCGGCGTAAATTTCCCCGGAATACACCAGTTTGCTAAATTACCTTCCGCATCAACTTGCAGTGCGCCTAACACCGTAATATCAATATGACCGCCGCGCATCATAGCAAAAGCCATAAAGCTATCCATAAAGCAACCACCTTCGCTGAGTGTTACCATAGTACCGCCGGCATTAATAATGCGCGCATCGGCACTATTTTCATCAGGATAATCACCCACTCCGAGCACCCCATTTTCCGATTGTACCACAATTTTAACATCCGGCGGTAAATATTGCACAGCTTTGGTTGGTAACCCAATACCCAATGTCACCACATCGCCATGGTGAAATTCTTGAGCAACCCGTCGCGCGATAATTTCTTGTGTTTGTTCTTTACTGAGTTCCATTAGCGTCCTCTTACCACCAAATAATCTATAAATATACCCGGCACCACAATATGGTTTGGATCAAGTGGTGTTTCAGAAAGTTTGTCAACCTCGGCAATAACCGTTTGGGCAGCCAAAGGCATAATGGCGTTAAAATTACGGGTAGAACCGTAAAAGGATAAATTGCCGTATTTATCGGCATAGGTAGCATAAACCAAAGCCACATCTGCTTTTAATGGTTTTTCCAACAAAAAGTCCTGTCCGTCAACTTGAATGATTGGCTTACCTTTAGCCACATCGGTATTCAAACCGACCGGTGTTAAAACACCGCCTAAACCGGCACCACCGGCACGCACGCGCTCAGCTAATGTACCTTGCGGAATAAGTTCAACCTCTAATTCACCGCGGTTCATCTGCGCCACAGTTTGCGGATTGGTTCCGATATGCGAGACCAATGCTTTTTTAATTTTATGTGCCACAATTAATTTGCCACGGTCACTTTCCGGAGTTGATGTATCATTGGCAATCAGCGTCCAATTCCCTAAATCAGTTTTTAAGAGTTCATCTATCACCAGTTGTGGTGAACCACACCCTAAAAAACCGCCAATCATCAGCGTTTGACCGGATTTGAAAAATTGTATCGCCGTTGCCGCAGAAATAATTTCAGCCATATTGTTATTCCTAACCCGATTTATTTTACCAGATGTACCGGTTTGTCATGATGTTGATTGTGAGACGATGGGTTGTGGTGTTGTTTAGCCGGCGCTTTACCATGATGCGTCTTAGATACATTATGATGCGGTTTTGGCGCGGTGTGATGATGTGGTTTCGGTGCAACATGATGATAATGATGGCTTGGCCGACCATAAATCAGTGGATTATCCACATAAACATAGGCTGGAGCCTGCTCAACATAAACAACATCAGGTGTTGCTTGCTCAATGATATAAGTTGTTTGTGGTGCATAGTCCGGATATGTATAATAAACTGTTGGTGGCGTATATGATTCTACATAGACATCTTGTGCCGGCGGAACCGATGTATAACATCCGCATAAAAGACCTAGAGTAGATAAAACTAATATTTTTTTCATTTTACATTCCTTTTTGTATGTTTACGTTAATTATGTATAACATATATTTTGCTTCAGTGCTATTATTTTTTGCATTTGTGCATATATTTGCAAAAATAGGCTTGACAAGAACAGATTTTAGTGTCATATAACTCTCGTATTTGCTCAAGCTGTTGGTTTGATATTTTGAAATAAACCTCGCAACGGTTCAAAGTAGAGAACATCTTCAGACAATGTGGAGAGGTGGCAGAGTGGTTTAATGCAGCGGTCTTGAAAACCGTCGAGGGGGCGACCCCTCCCAGAGTTCGAATCTCTGCCTCTCCGCCAAT
>ONQU01000033.1 GCA_900320035.1 uncultured Rhodospirillaceae bacterium
CTTTGGAAATGGCAATAATCGTGATGCCGCTCAAATCATAATCAGCTAAAGCTTCATGAACGGCGTGCAATTGTCCCAGACCGCCATCAAGCAAGATGACATCTGGTCTATTTTCAGCACTCATGTGTGTAAAACGTCGCACTAAAACTTCTTTCATCATCGCAAAATCATCATGATGATTAGCTGTATATTTAATATTAAATGTACGATACAATTTTTTATCAAAACCTTGCGGTGTTGCCACCACCATAGCACCGACAGCATAACTGCCCTGATTATGAGAATTGTCATAAATTTCAATGCGTTGCGGTATGCGTGGCAAATCAAATGCTTGTTGCATGGCATATAAATTAGCTTCAACTGTTGCCGTTTCTGCCATTTTGCGTTCTATCGCCGCTTCGGCATTTTGCAAGGCTTGCTTAATGAGTTGTGCTTTATTACCTTTTTGATAAAACTTAATTTTGCAATTCAGCGCTTGCTCCAAAAAATCAACATTTTCAATCGGTGTAGAAACAATAATTTCTTTCGGTGCCGCGTGTTCAGCATAAAATGTGCTTAAAAATGCTTCTAAAATTTCCGCCTCACTCATCTCAGCAACTTGTTTTGGAAAATACGGGATATTACCGCAATTTTGCCCTCCCCGTACAAAAAACACCTCTACGGCGACCATATTTTTATGTTTTTTAACCGCCACCACATCAACGGAAACTAAATCAGCATACGCCACATTATGCCCGCCTTGCACACTGCTCAAAGCACGAATCCGATCACGCAATTGCAGAGCCAGTTCATAATTCATAGCGGCACTGGCTTCTTCCATTTGCGCCGCCAAAGCAGCCTGTAATGTTGTAGTTTTTCCTTCTAAAAAACGCACAACTTCAGCCACTGTTTTTTGATAATCGGCAAGGCTTATTTTACCCACGCATGGTGCTGAACAACGCTTGATTTGATAAAGCATACACGGCCTTTCGCGATGATAAAAAACGCTATCACGGCAAGAGCGTAATTGAAATGTTTTTTGTACCATGTCTAAAACATTATTAACCGCCGTTGCATTGGCAAACGGTCCAAAATAGCGGCATTTATCTTTGCGTGCACCACGACTTTTACGTAGCGCTGGAAAATCTTCTTGCAAATTTATCATTAAATGCGGAAAAGTTTTATCATCTTTGAGTAATATATTATATTTCGGTTCCAGTTTCTTGATTAAATCATTTTCCATCAGCAGAGCTTTAGCCTCATTTTCCACGATGATAAATTCCATCTTGTCAACTTCGGCCACCATCCGTTTAATATGGTCTGGCAATTTATCAAAATGTGTATAGGCAACAATGCGCTTTTTTATGCTTTTAGCCTTACCGACATATAAAACTTTCCCCTCTTTATCGAGCATACGGTAAACACCGGGATTAAGCGGGGCAATCTTTACATAGTTTTTGATAACCTTAATTCCATGTTGAATATTCGGCATTTTAAGCTCCGATTAACACTTGAGCGGCAGCACGCGCTTCATCACTGATTTGTTCGCCGGACAACATACGTGCAATTTCTTCGCGTTTTTCAAACTCATTTAATTGTTTTATGGTCGTTGTTGTCACATCGTCGGCAGTTCTTTTTTCCACCTTAAAATGATACCCACTCTGGGCCGCAACTTGTGGTGAATGTGTCACCACCAAAACCTGTACATTTTGCCCTAACTTAGCTAATTTTTCGCCCACTGCCTGCGCGGTGGCACCACCTACACCGGTATCAACCTCATCAAAAATCATGGTTTCAATTTGCGATGTTTGCGCCAAATTAACCTTAATGGCCAGCATAAAACGCGCCAGTTCACCACCTGAAGCAATTTTACTTAATTGCCCCCAAGGTTGCCCCGGATTGGTGGTCACTAAAAAACAAACATCGTCAATACCGTTTTCATTCCAAGCACTTTCGGGTTTGGCCTCAATCTTAGTCATAAAGCGTGCTTTATCCATTTTCAAATCCGGCAATTCGGCACAAATTTTAGCATCAAGAGTTAAAGCCGTTGCTTTGCGTAATCGGCTCACCTGCTGAGCAATCTCCATATATTTGTGCTTGGCCGCAATACAATCATCGCGTAATTTTTGCAGATTTTCCGCTCCTGACGACAGACTGACCAATCTTTGCTCCATGTCATGCCATAATTGTGGCAATTCTTCCACAGTTGTTTGATGTTTGCGCGCCAAAGATTTCAGCTTAAATAAACGTTCCTCAATACTGTCAAGATCGTTTTGATTAAGAGAAACATTGTTAACCGCAGCCGCAATTTCTTCCTCTGCTTCCGTCACGTTAATCAACGCCGTATCTAAAACTTCATACAGCGTTGCATATTTATCATTAAGCAAAACATTCACCCGCGCCACCGCTGTTTGTGCCTGCCGCAAATACGAAGAAACACTTTGCGGAACACTATTTAAGGCCTGACCGGCCGCATTTAAATTTTCGAGAATTTTTTCGGCGTTCATCATTTGTCGCCGCTTATCTTCCAAATCAACCAGCTCATTTTCACGAGGTTTAACTTTATTAAATTCATCAACCCAGTGCCGCAGATTTTCTTCATCTTGCTGAGCTGCGGCATATTGTTCTTCAGCTTGTTTTAAAAGTGCAGCGGCATTTTTATATACATACCAGGATGTATGTAATTTTTCTAAATCATTTGCATAATCACCATAATGATCAAGCACTTCACGATGTGTAACCGGATTAAGCAACCCTTGATTATCAAATTGCCCGTGAATTTCGACCAAATATGCGGCTACTTCTTTCAAAAATTTCAACGTCACCGGCTCATCATTGAAAAATATTTTGCTTTTACCATTGGTATCAAGAGAGCGTTTAATCAATATTTCCCGGTTAAAATCAATATCATTATCAGCACATAATTTCGCTATTGAACCGTCAGTATCTTGCACTTCAAAACACCCGGCGACCACTAATTTATCGCAACCGTGGCGAATCATACCAGCCTCAGCTCGGCGCCCCAACAACAATCCGACCGAATCGAGCAAAATAGATTTACCTGCACCGGTTTCACCACTTAAAACACTAAATCCTTTAGAAAAATCTATGTCCAACTTATCAATTAGAACAACATTGCGAATCGATAACGATTTAAGCATAGATTTTTCCTTTTTGCGAAATATTGCTAATTGCCTGACGTATTATCATCAAACCAATTAAACCAAGATTTACTTTCTTCCTTTGAGGCAACAACAACGCGACTTTCCTCACCCTTATATGAAAAATCATTTTCCGGTTGTAAATCAGATGACATTACCGGTGCTTCAGCCACGGTTTCCGAAGCATCATCACCGCCGCCAAACCAGCCGCTAAACCATGATGAACTTTCCCTAGGTTCACTGGTGTCTAGTGGTGCTTCAGCCACGGTTTCCGAAACATCATCACCACCGCCAAACCAACCGCCAAACCATGATGAACTTGTGGTTGGCTCATTTTCAACATAATTATTTGCCAATTGTTCAGATGCTTTTTTCTCTTTCCATTTGCTATACCATGACTCTTTAGCTACCTCGGACGTTTTTTCTTCATCGCTACCACCAAACCAACCGCTGAACCAAGATGAACTTTTTTCAGCTTCTGTTGGCACAACCTCAGCAACCTCGGCCGTTTTTTCTTCATCGCTACCACCGAACCAACCGCTGAACCAAGATGAACTTTTTTCAGATTCTGTTGGCACAACCTCAGCAACCTCGACCGTTTCTTCTTCATCGCTACCGCCGAACCAACCGCTGAACCAAGATGAACTTGCCGACGGCGCGTCTTTAGTTGCAGTTTTTACCTGTGCCAAAACATCACCTGTCGCCACTTTATCACGAACGCCAATTTTTTGCATAATCTTCGCAGCTTTAGCCGTCCACCGACCATTCGGATAATTTTGCTGTAAGATTTTGTAGTATCCGTTAGCATATTGGTTCATACCTAAGATTGCATAAATTTCCACCTCACGATAGAGTGCTTCTTCAATTTGAATGGTCGTCTGATAATTTTCTAATACGACATTAAAGCGGTTAAGTGCTGAAAGATAATTACCATCATTCAAATAAAAACGCCCGACAATCATCTCCTGACCGGCTTTATAGTCCTCCGTTAAGTTAATTTTTTGCCGTGCATCTTCAGCGTATGGCGTATTTGGAAACAGAGCAATTAAATATTGAAATGCTTCTTCCGCTTTTTTGGTATCACCTTGATCTTTGTCGGCAGCTGAAATTTGATCATAGTAGCATATACCTTTCAAATATAGCGCATAAGCCGCATCTTTATTGCCCGGATGATATTTCAAGAAGCGATCAGTCGCAATAATGGCGTCATCATATTTTTCATCTTTATAATAAGCAAACGCACTCATTAATTTAGATTTAACTGCCCACTTGGAATACGGATGTTCGGTTTCCACTTTTTCAAATTCTTGAGCGGCCTTTTTATATTTTGTCGCCTCTAAATCTTCAAACGCTTTATTGTAGATTTGCTCTGCCGACCAATCATCCATATCAGGATCTGAGGCACATGCCGTTACCACACAGAAAACTGCTAATAATCCATATATTTTTTTCATCATTTATTCCTCTATAATTTCATAATTTTTTTCATCGGCAAATAATTTCTTTAACACCTCGTTATTATGGTAATGTCCGGTTTTATCTGCCGTAATTTCAGCCAACAAACGATACCCTGAAGTGTACATATCACCAATGCAATCTAAGACCTTGTGTTTAACACATTCGTCTTTAACCCTAAAACCACCGTCATTCAGAATTGTTTCACCATCTAAAACCACCGCATTTTCCAAGCTACCGCCTTTTATTAAACCAATAGAACGCAAATAGTCAACTTGATATTTTTCACAAAATGTCCGTGCCGGCGCAATTTCGGCAGCAAACAATCTTTCCTCAATTTTCGCCTTAAATTCCTGATGTCCGACAATTTTGGAAGGAAAATCTATCATAAAACTCATCTCTAGCTGTTCAGATGGTCTTAAAACAATGCTGTTATTCTTGTCATCAGCAAAAACAACTTCTTGTTTAACCTTTAAATAGCGCCGCTTGCGGTTTTGTTCAACCAGCGGAATATTTTTTAACACCTCATAAAAAATTTTAGCGCTCCCATCCATAATTGGCACTTCCGGATTATTAACTTCTATAAACACATTATCAATACCTAAAATGTAGAGCGTTGCCATTATATGTTCAATGGTGCTGATGACTTGCTTGGCGGCATTCCCTAAACAAGTGCAATTGCGCGTATCAACCACATGAGAATACAGTGCCGGAAAAACATTATCGGTACTTAAATCATCACGCACAAAAACAATCCCGCTATCTTCCGGTGCAGGTTTAAACACTAAAACGCTCGGTAAACCGCTGTGCAAGCCGATACCTTCTATTTTAACGCTTTGACTCAATGTCTTTTGCATTATCTTCCCTTAACAAAAACTTTAGGCAGCCTATAAGCCGAGTTCTGTACACAAATTGCTTTACCCTAAAGTAAAGATATGTGCGATAGCTATTCATCTACACCAAACGTCACCGCTTGGCTGGTGCGACCTACCTCTGGGGCGGATCGGAAACTATCCTCGTGCTCATTTAAGCACCCCCTCATTTGGTCTTACATCAGGTAGGGTTTACCTTGCCATAAACATTACTGCCTATGCGGTGAGCTCTTACCTCGCCTTTTCAACCTTACCGCAATTAAATCGCGGCGGTAACTTTCTGCGGCACTTTCCCTTGGATTTCTCCAGCCAGACGTTATCTGGTACCTTGTTTCCGTGAAGCCCGGACTTTCCTCATCATTGGATCTTACTTTCCATGACGCAGCTATCCGACTGCCTTGAGATTAACCTAACCTTGTTTTGTTTGAAAATCAATGTTTTTTAAGTATTTTCACCACTTTTAATTAAATTTTAAGCTTTTTAGGCTAAATCGTAGGGTATAACAACGAAAGTACAACTTTAAAAGGAGCATACGTATGAATAAATTGTTATTATCGGCATCGGCTTTAGTTTTAGGTTTGGCTGTTGCCAACCAAGCTATGGCTGACTGCAACGGCTTATACTTAGCTGCCCGTGGCGGCGCGGTTAAGCACGATTTAGAAAAACCGAAATCAGGTCTTAATGCCAAGGACAATGATTTTGATAAAACAAAATTTATGGCTAGTGCCGCTATCGGTTATCGTTACAACTATTTCCGTGGTGAATTGGAATATATTTGGCGTGATAAAATTAAAAACTCTGAAACCGTAACCGATCCGTTAGGCAGCACTTCATCTTTGAAGCAAAAATTTAGCACTTATTCTTATATGATGAACGGTTACATCGATTTCGCACCATATCATTGGATTACACCGTATGTTGGTGCCGGTATCGGTTTCACCAAGTATAAGTTCAAAGACGAAGTTAATACCGATGGTATAAGCGAGAAGACAAGTCTTTCAAAGACAAACTTCACATGGTCTATCGGTGGTGGTTTGAGTGTTAAAGTAACCAACCGTTTCAATGTTGATGCCGGTTATCGTTACTATGACATGAACAAATTTAAATATACCAATGGTTATAAACGTGACCTCACCGCTCAAGAAGTTTACGGTGGTATTCGCTACGTTTTCTAAAATATTATTAAATCGTGAGCAAGCCGCTAATTTTTAGCGGCTTTTTTCGTCATCAACTTTATCGGGAGAATAAATATGGCAAACAAACTTTTTGGCACAGACGGCATTCGCGGCATTGCCGGACAATATCCACTCACCATCGATTTTTGTATGCAATTGGCCAACCTGCTCGCACAAAAGATCTGCGTCAATGAACGTTGCGTTGCCATTGCTCGCGATACACGAATTTCCGGCGATATGCTTTTTAGCGCCTTAACCGCCGGTTTTACCGCTCAAGGGGTAAAAGTTCTTGATTTAGGTATTATTCCGACTCCGCTATGCACCACTCTAACACCGCAACTTGGTGTTGATATGAGTATTATGATTACGGCCTCACACAACCCTTATCGTGACAACGGTCTTAAACTTATTGCCGCTAATGGTGATAAATTTTCTGATGCCCAGACCAATGAATTAGAGGCAATTTTGCAAAGCTCGGATACAAAGTATGATTTTTCCGCTACCGAAATCGGCACTGTCAAAACACTGACCGTCGGTTTAGATAATTATCTTAAAACTGTCAGCAAATTAGCCCCTGCCGGTGCGCTCAAAGATATGAAAATTGTGCTTGATAGTGCTAATGGTGCTTTTTCACACATTCTGCCACAGATTTTTAAGCATCTCGGTGCTGATTTTATCAGCTTATCCGACTCGCCAAATGGTCTAAATATCAATGAAAATTGCGGTTCACAACATACTGAAAATTTATCGCAGACAGTTATTCGTGAAAAATACGATTTAGGTATAGCCGTTGATGGTGATGGTGATCGCATTATTCTCTGTGATGAAAACGGTAAACGCTTGGACGGAGACCAAATTATTGCTTATTTAGCAACTTATCTGCAACAACATCAACTGCTTAAAGGCGGTGTGGTCGCAACAGTTTATTCTAATCTGGGTTTAGGTAAATATATTCGTTCGCTGGGACTTGATTTTTATGCCACACCAGTCGGTGAGCGCCATGTTATTGCACAAATGCACCAAGCCGGTTGCAATTTAGGGGGGGAGGAATCCGGTCACATGGTTTTAGGTGATTATGCTCTGACCGGTGACGCTTTAATTGCCGCAGTTGTTGTTTGTTTAGGTCTGAAAGAAGACGGACGCAAGGTTAGTGAAATTTTTCCGGTGTTTAAGCCGTTTCCCGCTGTGGCTCATAATTTGCGTTTTGCCGACAAAGCTATTATTGAAAAAATTATGGCCGCTAACGATGTGCAAAATTGCATTACCCGAGTACGCACTAAATTAGCCGAACATGGTACTGTCTTGGTTCGTAAATCCGGTACCGAGCCGGTTATCCGCCTCAAAGTTGAAGATGAAGATGCCGCCTTGGCTGAAGCATGTGCCGCTGAAATTTTAGCTGTTATCAATCGCTACATATAGTCGTGCTGAAAGGAAAAATATGCTACACATCGGTTGTCATTTATCCATTTCCAAAGGTTTTGAGCATATCGGCAAAGAAGCAAAATCCATTGAAGCTGATACATTTCAATTTTTTACCCGCAATCCGCAAGGCGGTAAAGCCAAAGAAATTGATGCCGATGATGCCCAAAAATATAATGAATTTGCGCAAAAAAATAACTTTTCCAAAATTGTGGCGCACGCACCTTATACCTTAAATCCGTGTTCCGATAATCCGCAAACGCGTGAATTTGCCGAAATGGTTTTTGAAGATGATTTGCAACGCATGGAATTTGTACCGCACAATTATTACAATTTTCATCCCGGCTCACATGTCGGACAAGGCGTTGAAACCGGTGTTAAATTGATTGTAGATTTGCTTAATCGGGTTTTGCAACCTGAGCAAACCACCACGGTTTTATTGGAAACCATGTCCGGTAAAGGCTCTGAAGTTGGTGCTCGGTTTGAGGAGTTAGCTGAAATTATCAGCAGCGTTCACTTGAACGAAAAAATGGGCGTTTGCTTGGATACTTGCCATGTTTTTTCTGCCGGTTATGACATTGTACACCACCTTGATGATGTTATTAGTGAATTTGATAAAATCATCGGCTTAACAAGATTAAAAGCTATTCACTTAAATGATAGTCTAATGCCGTTTGGCGCACACAAAGACCGCCACGCCAAAATCGGCGCCGGTGAAATCGGTCTAACCGCCTTAGTTAATTTTGTAAACCATCCGGCAATCAAAAATCTGCCGATTATTTTAGAAACTCCGAACGATTTATCCGGCTACGCCGCGGAAATAAAATTACTGCAAAGTCATACATCATCCTAAGCAACGAAATTTAGGCTAAGTATTGAGCATATTTTTATAGTCATTTAATCCAATATTCTATCTTATAATTTACTTTATTGTTTTCGGCATATTGCGGCAGGCCGGAGAGGTCAAATTTCGGCGTAATATTAAACTGCTCCGCCATCTCTGCCCGATACGGCTCTGCCCAGCATCTACAGTTGTAATCCTCCCCCGGATGTCTCTTGCTTTGTAAATTCTTGCTGCACTTCGTTTGCAATCATTAACTGCGCTTCGGTCACTCGTTTTCTAAATTC
>ONQU01000020.1 GCA_900320035.1 uncultured Rhodospirillaceae bacterium
ACCGGTCCGCTGCCAAAATAGAACAGCACCGCGCCGGCAACCAACGTTGTTAAGTTTGAATCGACAATGGTGCGATAAGCCTCCGTAAAGCCCACCGTAATGGCATCGCGAATTGAGCGCCCGTGATTAACTTCTTCTCTGATGCGTTCAAAAATCAAAATATTGGCATCAACCGCCATACCAATGGTCAAGATAATACCGGCAATACCAGGTAACGTTAGCGTGGTACCGATAAAACTCATGGCGCCGAGCATAATTGCCAAGTTTAAGAACAGCGTTATATCAACCATTAAGCCAAACAGACCATAAGCCAAAATCATAAAGAGAACCACAGCAGCAAAGCCCACAATAGAGGCAATCACACCATCATGAATTGAATCCGCACCTAAGCCTGCGCCAACCGTGCGTTCTTCTAACACCTCCAAAGGTGCCGGCAGAGCACCGGAGCGTAGCAGTAAGGCCAAATCATTAGCGCTCTTTGTTGTGAAGTTGCCGGTGATAACGCCACTGCCGCCGGTGATGGCGGTTTGAATATTCGGTGCCGAAATAACTTCATTATCGAGCACAATGGCTAATCTTTCACCCACGTGAGCGCTGGTTACTTCAGCAAACTTGCGACCGCCGATGGTATTAAAACGGAAACTAACCACCGGTTGTGAATTGTCAAAGGTGACACGGGCATCGGTTAAGTTTTCGCCGCCGACCACCGGTTTGCGGATTACCACATATTGTTCACCTTCAGAGCCGCTCATAACGCGCGACGTTTTGCTGATTTTGCCGCGTTTAGCTTGTGCCAAAGTTGTGCTTTCATCAACCAAATGGAACGACATTTTGGCGGTTTTACCTAGTAAAATTTTCACGCTTTCTGGATTTTGTACGCCCGGCAATTGCACCAATACGCGATCTGCACCTTGACCTTGAACAATCGGCTCTTTGGTACCGAGTTCATCAATACGGCGGCGCACAATGCTGACTGATTGGTCAATGATGCGACTTTGTAGCTGTGCCAAGGCCTGTTCATTATATGCAATGGTAACAATGCCTTCACCGTTTTCATCCTCGGTAACCACCAACCCCTCATCTAATTTACGAAAAGCATCTTTAGCTTTTTCGCGGGCGGCGTAATCGGCGATTTTAACCGTAACGCCATCTTTATCTGATTGTAGATTTTGGTAACGTGTGCGGCGCAAAGATTGGCGTACCGAATCTTCTAAAGTAGCCATTTTATCCTTCAATACATCGTCCATTTTAACTTGCAACAGCAAGCTGGAGCCGCCTTGCAAATCAAGCCCTAAATTAACCGGTTGCCACCATTTCGGTAGATTAGTTTTATCACTGATAACGTTCGGTACAGCGAAAAATACGCCGACCAAACATACTGCGATAATCAGTAAAATTCTTTGTAGCGATAATTTATACATTACATTTTCCTTTACTTTTTAGATTTAACAGCGTTTTTTTCTGCCGTTACCACATTATTAACAGCCATGCGTTCAACGGTAATGACCACATCTTGGGCAATTTCCAGCGATATTTCGTTGTCTTTAATTTTGCGCACCGTGCCGTAGATACCGCCGGTGGTCATCACTTTATCGCCGGCTTTTAAAGCTTCAACCATATCTTGATGCGCTTTGTTGCGCTTTTGTTGCGGACGAATTAACAGAAAATAGAAAATCAGCAAAATCAGCGCGAGTTGAATTAAAGTCCCACCTAAATTGCCACTTTCCGCCGCTGTTGCCGCTGCTGCGTATGCATTGCTAATAAACATAAACATCTCCTTTTAAAAAAACACTTCTGTTATTTAGGTATTTTTATACCACTTTTGCAAGATAAAAAACTACTTTTTTGTGTTTATTAACGGATTATTTTGTTGATGCGTAAAAATATTTTTTACAAATGCCTATTGACAAGCAGTGTAAAATATGTATAATGCGCCTAAATGTTTTAATTGATAACTTACAAAAAGAGTGAATAAAAATGGCAAAAGCAGTAAAAATTAAAGTAAAAATGGAAAGCAGCGCCGGAACCGGCACTTTCTTCATCGCAGAAAAAAATCCGCGTACTCATCCGGAAAAGCTTACAATGAAGAAGTTTGATAAAAAGTCGCGTAAGCATGAAGAGTTTGTGGAAAAGAAATTGAAGTAATTTTTTTCTGAAAGAACGATTGCAAAGAAAGAGGTTTGGCGTAAAAGCGGACCTCTTTTGTTTTATACTTAAGCTTTTTCAAGCGGATGAGCTTTATCATATTCTTTTTGCAAAGTTTCGGTTTTAACATCGGTGTAGCGTTGGGTGGTCATTAAAGATGAATGGCCCAATAGTTGTTGAATGGAGCGCAAATCAACACCGGCCGCCAACAACTGCGTGGCAAAAGAATGACGTAGGGCATGGGGTGTCAAATTATCGGGTAGGCCCAATCGCCAACGTAACTTTTGCATTTGCCGCTGTAAAATCCGCGGGCTGATGCGTTCACCTCTGGCACCTAAAAACAAAGGTTCACCATTAACAGGCGTATATGGACATTCGGCAAGGTAAGCCGCAATATTTTGCCAGATAATCGGGAGTAAGGGCACAATACGATCTTTGTTGCCCTTACCTCTGATACGTAAAATTTCACTTTTAGCGGTAATGTCACCGACATTTAAGGCGAGGGCTTCAGAAATGCGCAATCCACAACCATAAAGCAACGTTAAAATAGCTTTATCGCGCAATCCCTGCCAATCCGATGTGGCTATCTTTTGTGCTTCTTCAAGGACATCAAAAGAATCTTGAACGTCCAATGCCTTAGGTAAAATTTTTGCTTGTCGTGGGGTGGCAATCACACTAATCGCCGCATTTTTAACAATATCATTAGCATCAAGCCATTTGAAAAAGTTTCTAATCGTTGAGAGCTCACGCGCAATAGATGATTTACTGATATTTTGAGCCGCCCGGTTGCTTAAAAAGTAGCGAAAGTCATGGACACTGAGATTTTCTAAGTCGTTTAGGCCTATTTTTTTTCCTTTACCGATTCGCTGTAAAAAAATGGCTAAATCTCGCAGATAAGCATCAAGCGTGTGTTCGGAATATAGACGTTCTTTTTGCAAAAAACCTTGCCACCGTTGAATTAGCGGCAATAAAGTATCATCGGCATTAAAAACAATAGCTTGCTTCACGTTTATCTGATGACCTCATCTGCATAAACACCAAACAAAGCATCACGCGGCATCCACCCGCGTATATTATCAAATTTAATTAAACACATACTGTTGGGGGATGGACATTTATCAATTTCACCGACCACACCATCTTCCACATAAGCACTGATGCGCGCATTTTCTTCCGGACCGGCATAAATATTATTTTGCCCGGGGTTATTCACACGCACAAAACGGCGACCGGAAAGCATAGCTTTATGGACCCAGCTTTCTGAACCGTCCCAATCTTTTATTTTGCGCCACAGCTCAAATTCGGCAATAATTTCCACCGGTGCGCCTTTTTGCTTATAAACCCATTCTATCGGGTAACGGCTCCCCGGTCCTGAGCGCGCGTTAATCAAGCTGGAACGCAAAGACACCATACGCGGCAAAGCCAAACCGGTTTCGCTTTCTTCTTCATCTTGAGCGGAAGCCGTAAAAACAACGCCGCAACTCAATAATGCGATTAAGACAGCTTTATATACAGATTTCATTTTTTAAATCCCTTTACCTATTTTAAATCAATATGCCGTAGATATATTAAAAAAATGGTAAAAATTTAGCAAAAAAGAGGGGAAAAATGGATTTAATAACAACAATTCAAGATTTGATTCGCTTTCGTACCGAAACCGGTAACAGCACCGAAATTAACAAAGCTTGCACTTATATTGCGGAAAAATTCACCGGCACGGGTGTTTTGGTTGAGATTTTTCAATCAACAGCATCACCGGTGGTTTTTTTACGCAATACCGACACGTTCGATTTTGATGTCTTGATATTGGGCCACATTGACGTTGTGCCGGCAGCCGATACCATGTTTGAACCGGTGATCAAAGACGGTAAAATGTATGGTCGCGGCACGTTGGATATGAAGTCTTTTGCCGCGGTTGCGCTTAATTCAATGGAATATGTTGCAAAGCATAAGTTGCCGCTTAAATTTGGTATTATGCTTTCGACCGATGAGGAAAAAGGCAGTAAATCTACCGATTCGTTTTTGACGGCATATCCGCAGATTAAAGCCAAAATTGTACTGGATAACGATGTTGGTGGTGATATTACCAAAATTGTCAGCAAGTGCAAAAATCCGGTGTTTGTTAAACTGATTGCCAAGGGTAAAGAAGCGCATGGTTCGACACCATGGGCCGGCATTGATGCCAACGAATTGTTGCTGCAAACATGGCAAAATATTCGGAAAATTTATCCGTATTACGCGGCTGATTTACCACAGCCTAAAGATACTTGGTTTGATACCGTGCATTTTGCGAAAATTACCGGCGGACAAGTTTCGAACATTATATCAAACTATGCCGAGGCGTTGCTTGATTTTCGCCTAACCGAAAATTCCAGTTTGGAGAATTTAGAACAGAATTTACAAAAATGCTTGGTTAAGGGGGTGGAATATAAAATTGTTTCTGCTTCAACGCCGGTGGTTATGGATGAACAAAATCCATATATTTTGGACTACAAGCATTTTGCAGAGAATATTTTAGGACGACCGATAGAATTTGAACATATCGGCGGAGCAACCGATTCGCGAGCCTTTGCGGTTAAGGGTTCAGTTGTCATTATGCATTCGGGAACCGGAGATGGTATGCACGCTGCTGATGAATATGTTGATATCAAAAGCGTGGAACAAATTGCCGATATTCAGATAAAATTTTTAGAACATTTGGCTAAACAACTGGAAAAAGCGTAAAAAAAGAAATTTTATCAAAAAAAATTGTTGCAATTAAGAAAGAGAATCTGTATAACGTCATCAGCGAACAACTTTTATAAAAGGTATAAAAATGGCAAGAGTTACTGTTGAAGATTGTATTGATAAGATTCCGAATCGTTATGATTTAGTGCTGATTTCGGCGCAAAGGGCGCGCGATATTTCAGCCGGTGCACCGCTTTATGTGGATCGTGATAATGATAAAAATTCGGTTGTGGCTTTGCGCGAAATTGCTGAAAATAAGGTCAGTATTGAGGATTTGCAGCGTTCTTTGGTTATGGGATTGCAAAAGTTTGTTGACACTGAAGAAAATAATAATGAAGAAGTTGAGATTATGTCGGCGCAAAAAGAGTTGGCTGATTTAGATGAAACTTTTTCCAGCGATATGCTTAGCGATGAAGACTTGGCCGGTACAATGCAAATTCACGGCGGCGATGATGATGATGACGATGCCTTGGATTTAGATACTGATGCTGAGTTCGGTATGGACGATGAAGCCGATTTAGGCGAAGACGATTTTGATGACGATGATTTAGAATAGTCGTTTTCAAAAATTAACCTTTATTAAAGCAAAACATGATACGCTGGCGCTAAGTGTTTTGCTTTTTTTTGTATCAATATTGAGGGATAGGTATGCTACGACAGTATGAATTGGTAGATTTAGTTAAATCTTACGATCCTTATGCCGATGAAGACGCCTTAAATCGCGCCTACGTTTTTGCCCTCAAAAAACACGGTTCACAGCTGCGCACATCGGGCGACCCTTACTATTCGCACCCGATTGAAGTGGCCGGTATTTTAACCAAATATAAGCTGGATAGCGCTTCTATTATTGCCGCCCTGTTACATGATACGGTGGAAGATACCGATACCACCTTGGAAGAAATTAAAGATTTGTTTGGTGAACAAGTTGCGCAGTTGGTTGATGGTTTAACCAAATTAGCAATGATTGAGCATAAATCGGGTTCCAGTAAACAGGCTGAAAATTTTCGCAAATTGCTGTTAGCTATGTCGGAAGATATCCGCGTTTTACTGATTAAGTTAGCCGATCGTTTGCATAATATGCGCACGCTCCATTTCTGTCCGGTAGAAAAACGTGCCCGCATTGCTCGCGAAACATTAGATATATATGCGCCGTTGGCTGAGCGTTTGGGTATGGAAGAAGTGAAATCGGAGATGGATGAAATCGCTTTTGCCGAACTCTATAAAGATGCTCATGATTCAATTGTGGCTCGTTTAAATTTCTTACGTGAGCAGGGCAGTAATGTGGTACCCCAAATTATTAAGCAATTGGAAAAGGATATGACGGATAATGGTATAAAATGTACCATTACCGGACGCGAAAAATCACCGTATTCGATTTGGCGCAAAATGCAATTACGCAATGCTTCGTTTGAGCAACTTTCCGATATTATGGCTTTTCGGATTTGTGTTGATACGGTGGCCGATTGTTATCAGGCATTGGGTATTATTCACAGTAAATATCACATGGTACCGCGGCGTTTTAAAGATTATATTTCCACACCGAAGCCGAACGGCTATCAATCATTGCATACGGGCGTAATCGGACCGCTGGATGTACGGATTGAAGTGCAAATCAGAACTTATGAAATGCATGAAGTGAACGAAAAAGGTGTGGCGGCGCATTGGGCTTATAAGCAAGGGCAACGCACCGAAGGTAAAAATTTCCGCTGGATTCGCGAGCTGTTGGAAATTTTGGAACAAGCGCAAAATCCTGATGAATTTTTGGAAAACACCAAACTTGAGATGTACAATGATCAGGTTTTTTGCTTTACTCCGAAGGGCGATTTGATAGGTTTGCCGGTTGGCTCAACACCGGTTGATTTTGCTTATGCCGTGCACTCTAATGTGGGTGATACGTGCGTTGGTGCACGTATCAATGGTGAAATTAAGCCGTTGCGTACCATTTTACAAAACGGCGATCAGGTTGAAGTTTTAACCGCTAAAAATCAGCATCCGTCTTTGGAATGGGATCGCTTTGTGGTTACGGGGAAAGCCAAGGCTGCCATTCGCCGTTATGTCCGTATTAACAAACGTGAGCAATTTATTGCTCTCGGTAAAGAAATTTTAGAAAAACTGTTTAAGTCTGAAGATCAAAGTTTTTCCGAAAAAGAACTGGTGAATGTAATCAGCCATTTTGAAGCGGAAACCATTGACGATATTTATGCAAAAGTTGGTGAAGGTTTGGTAACCGGCTGGGATGTGTTGCGTGCCGTGCATCCGGCTTATAAACAGCAAACCAAACTCGAAAAAATGGTTAGTTCGATTAAGTTACCGGCGTTCAAAAAAGAAAGCAAAAAAGATGCCTTGAAAATTAAAGGTTTAATTGATGGTATGGCGGTGCATTTTGCCGGTTGTTGCCACCCGCTACCGGGCGATCGTATTGTCGGTATTGTGACCACCGGTAAAGGTGTGACGGTTCATACGGTTGATTGTCCGTCACTTAAAAATTATGAAAGCGAGCCGGAGCGTTGGTTGGATATTGATTGGGGCGATGATGCCGAGCATGAAAAGCACGTGGCGCGTCTTAAACTTATGCTCAGTAACGAACCCGGAGCTTTGGCTGATGTGGCTAATATTGTTGCCAAGGCCGAAGCCAACATTATGAATTTGAACATCACCTATCGCACCATGAGCTACTACGAAATTTTGCTTGATATAGAAGTTAAAAATGTAGAACAACTGAATGCACTGATTATGAGCTTGAAATCGTCAAAACTGATCAGTTATGTGGCGCGTGCTACCAGATAAAGGAAATAAGAGATGATTATCGGTTTAGGTTGTGATATTGTTAATATTAAGCGCATTAAGCAATCGGAGATTTTTTTGCAGCATTTTCAGCGTAAAATTCTCGGTGCAGAAGAAATAAAAGAACTGGAGCAAAAAAAAATCGCAACTGAGCGACAACGCGCATGTATTTTAGCTAAATATTATGCCGGCAAAGAAGCGTTTGCCAAAGCGCTCGGAACCGGTTTTATTAACGGTATCTTTTTTCGTGATATTCAAATTTTGCATGATCAGTTGGGTAAGCCGATGCTGAAAATCAGCGGTGCGGCAAAAATCTATTTACAGAGATTGGTACCGCACACACAATTACACATTTCTCTAAGCGATGATTATCCGTGGGCGCAAGCAGTGGTAATCATTGAGCGCTAAAAATTATAAAACATCTTGACAGATTAAAATAATTGGTGTTATAAGTCGCGATAACAACACAATTATTTAGATATTTTCTCCCTTCCATTATTCATTTTTTAATATACTGTCAGATTACCGGAATGAACGTGTTTCATCAGCCGGTCGGTAGCGCCGCAAGAGATTGTCACGGAAACATCTGAAAGCCGCAAGTGATTGCCGCTTCTTAAATTCGCTTTCATAGGTTAATTTTGTTTTTATTTTGGCTCGGAAATATATATTTCCGAGCTTTTCTGCTTTTTAAAGAGTAAAATTCAGATTGCAAAAATAACTTGACAACCTTAAATAATCAGTGTTATAAGCCACAGTAACAACGCAATTATTAAAATATGAATTATCCTCTGAATGTTAGTGTATCGATTTACCGTCAGATTACCGGAATGAACGTGTTTCATCAGCCGGTCGGTAGCGCCGCAAGAGATTTGCCGTGTAAACATCTGAAGCCGCAAGAGATTGCCGCTTTTCATTAGCTAGACAATATCGTTTTTGCACACAGCAAGCCCAAAGATTTTATTCTTTGGGCTTTTTTGTTTTTTAGAGTGAACCGGTTGTCAGCAATTTAAAATACTTATGAACCGAACCAACTTCCGGCGTTGACCAACTAAAATCATCGTCCATGGCACGTCGCTGCATTTCATGCAAATTGCGCGGGGCAACATAAAAACAACGTAAAGCCCGTTCGAGAGCATCTTGATAAGCATTCAGGTTGTTTTTTAAATGCTGTGCCATCAAATTTGTGCCATAAACCTTTTCTCCGCCGGCAAAAAATGCCTGAGTGCGAAAGCCGTCAATACTGTCGGTAATCGTATCAACTAAGCCGCCGGTCGAGGTCGCAATCGGTAATGAGCCTTTTGCCATGGCTTCCATCTGCGTTAAACCGCAAGGTTCAAAATACGATGGCATCATATAAAAATCAGCAGCTAATTGCATGGCATAAGCAAATTCATCTTTATAACCGTGAAAAACAAAAATGCGCTTGGCAAAATCACGGAATATTTGCTTCGTATTATCTTTAAGTGTCATTAAATCGCTGTATAAATCTTTGTTTCCCGCACCACCGAGCACAAAAATCGGAAAGTTTTCCGGTGAATTGCGATATTTGAAACTGATTTGTAAAATGGCATTGATGGCCACATCGTAACCCTTTTGTTCAACCATTCGGCTGGTCATACAAATAAACGGTATTTTATCCGCTTCGGTCGCTAATTTAGAAATATCATCAAACTTATAAATATCTATCAGCGGAATAACTTCATTTTTATATTTTTCATCTTTAGCCAGCCGCGCCAA
>ONQU01000145.1 GCA_900320035.1 uncultured Rhodospirillaceae bacterium
GAGTCGGTCGCCGCCAGTTCTTCTGATTACTACTCCTTGTTTATTGTTTATTTTTATTTCTATTGCACATCGTTGAACCAATCATTCGACGATGTGCTTTTTTTATGACTGTGGAAGAAATCCTTGCTTGCAAAAATTGGTAAAAGAATATATAAGAAAGAAAGGGTAATGTTTAGGAGATAAAAATGCACAAGTTATGGCAACAGACGAAGCGTATTGTTGTTTTTTTGATGCTCTGGGGGTTAATAACAGGTTTGACGGCTGCCGTAACTTTTACACTTATTGAAAATAATATAGAGGGCATCAGCAGAGTGCGATTTCTGCAAAGAGAAACGAAAGTTTTAACAATTTTACATTTTAATGCGACGATAGCTTTTGTGTTTGTTTATCTTTTTGCGAATTTTTCCAAAGTCAAATCAAAATGTAAGAGGATTGCTCTTAAGACTGCGATTTATCTTTTTATATTTACCTTTCTTTCTTTTTTATTTAAGCTTTGCTGATGATTTATTTGTTGACATTTTATCCGGAAGAGAAAATAGTTTATAAAGAACATTATATAATTAAAATGTTTCTTATTTGGTAAAATATGGAACGGTTTTAAAAAACTTGCAATTTCAAAAAAAAGTTTTACTTTTAGAAAATATTAAATATACTACTTTAAGCTGTGGTGCGTATGATTTTTTAAAGGATAAAACAATGGCAAATATTATAGATAGCTCTCTGGTTCCAATGGTTGTAGAACAAACACCTAAAGGTGAACGCTCGTTTGATATTTTTTCGCGTTTACTTAAGGAGCGAATTATTTTTTTAACCGGCGAAGTTAATGATGAAGTAGCAGCTTCAGTATGTGCGCAACTATTGTTTTTGGAAGCCGAAAATCCCAAAAAAGATATCGCATTGTATATCAATTCACCAGGGGGTGTGGTAACATCAGGTTTTGCCATGTATGACACGATGCAATATATTTCTTGCGATGTTTCAACAATCTGCGTTGGTCAGGCTTGTTCGATGGGTTCATTTTTGCTTGCCGGCGGCACTAAAGGAAAACGCTATTCATTGCCAAATTCACAGATCATGATTCATCAGCCGTCGGGCGGTGCTAAAGGCCAGGCGACCGATATTGAAATCCAAGCTAAATTGATTTTAGATTTACGCAAGCGCTTGAATGCTATTTATGCGCAAAATACCGGTCAGAAACTCTCGGTGATTGAAAAAGCGATGGATCGTGATAATTTTATGACACCGCAAGAAGCACTTGATTTCGGTTTGATTGATCATATCATTACCAACCGTGACGAAATTAAATAAGGAGGTAAAATGGGAAAGAAAGACAATAATAAAGATAAAGAAGATGAAATTTTACATTGCTCCTTTTGCGGCAAAAGTCAAAAAGAGGTAAAAAAGCTGATTGCCGGTCGCGGCGTTTATATCTGCGACGAATGTATTGATGTTTGCCATACCATTATGGAAGAAGAAATCAGCGAGGCGGAAGCGGAAGCTAAGGCGGCAGCCGGCGATTTGCCGTTTTTAAAAGAATTGCCGACACCATCAAAGATTAAATCCTTTTTAGATGAGTATGTCATTGGCCAAGATTACGCCAAAAAAGTCTTATCGGTAGCGGTTTATAATCACTATAAACGGCTCAATAATCCCAAAAAAGATGAAGTAGATATTACCAAATCGAACGTTATTTTAATTGGTTCGACCGGATGTGGTAAAACATTGTTAGCGCAAACATTGGCGCGCATTTTGAATGTGCCGTTTGCCATTGCCGATGCCACCACTTTAACCGAGGCCGGCTATGTTGGTGAAGATGTTGAGAACATTATTTTGAAACTGGTACAGAATGCCAATTATGACATCGAAAAAGCACAGCGCGGTATTATCTACATTGATGAAATTGATAAAATTTCGCGTAAAACCGACGGTCCGTCAATTACGCGTGATGTGTCGGGTGAAGGTGTGCAACAGGCACTATTAAAAATTGTGGAAGGCACGGTTTCCAATGTGCCGCCGCAAGGTGGACGTAAACATCCGCAGCAAGAATTTTTACATGTCGATACCACCAACATTTTGTTTATTTGCGGCGGGGCATTTGCTGGTTTGGAAAAAATTATTGAAAAACACGATACTGAAAACAATAATTCCATCGGTTTTGGTGCTAAAGTGGATAAAGATGAAAAAAGTATTGGGCAAATTTTGAAAGATGTACGGCCGGAAGATTTGGTAAAATATGGTCTTATTCCGGAATTTACCGGTCGTATGCCGGTGATTGCTACGCTTGATGAACTTGATGAAACAGCGCTGATAAAGGTTTTGACCGAGCCGAAAAATGCTTTGGTCAGCCAATATGTTTCGCTGTTTGATATGGATGATGTAAAGCTCACCATTTTGCCGGAAGCGATGCAGGCCATTGCTAAATTAGCCATTAAACGTAAGACCGGCGCCAGAGGTTTACGTGCCATTATGGAAGAAATTTTGATGGAATGGATGTATGAGTTGCCGGATAAAAAAGATGTGGCGGAGCTGATTATTGATGAAAAAGTTGTCACCGAAGGGGCTAAGCCGAAAATGATCAAAACACGCTTGAAAAAAACAGCGTAATTCTTATATGTCAGAACAAAAATATACACCGGCGCGCAAAAGTATTGCGTAGCCGGTGAAAAATTGGATGTACAAATCGGTTAATTTTTATCCGCTAATATTTTTGCTTTTAGCAACCTTCATTATCCGGAATATCTTTTAAACTTTTAGCTATTCTGTCTTTTTCGGAAGTTATGACTTTATCGTTCGGAACTTTCCAATCAATGCCTATTTCTTGGTCATCATAGCGAATACCGAATTCTGATTCCTTGCAGTATAAATTGTCAACCTTATAGGCAAATACTGCCGTTTCGCTCAACACCGAAAAACCATGCAGAAAGTGGCGCGGAATGAATAGTTGACGTTGATTTTCTGCCGAAAGTTCCACGGCCACATGCTTGCCGAAAGTCGGTGAATCTTTACGAATATCGACGGCAACATCTAATACTTTACCTTGCAACACACGTACCAGTTCAGCCTGACTGTGTTCACCCAGTTGACAATGGAGCCCGCGGATAACACCGTAGCAAGATTTGGATTGATTGTCTTGAATAAAGCGGTTTGTTATGCCGTTTCTAATAAATTCAGCCTCATTGTAGCTTTCAAAAAAGTAACCGCGCGCATCTTCAAAAATTCGCGGTTCAATAATATAAACACCTTCGATTTCTGTTTTGATAAAATTAAAACTCATGACGTTCCTCATAAACTTTTTCTAAATATTTTTTGTAATTTCCATCTTTTAGCGAAGCGATATGAGCAAGCATTTTTTCATCGCTCATAAAGCCGCGGCGATAAGCAATTTCCTCAATGCAAGCAATTTTCAAACCTTGGCGCTTTTCAATAATCTGCACAAACTGTCCGGCATCCATTAAACTATCCGGAGTACCGGCATCAAGCCATGCATTGCCGCGTCGCATTACTA
>ONQU01000071.1 GCA_900320035.1 uncultured Rhodospirillaceae bacterium
CCGACGCTTATTATTACCGGCGACAAAGATACTGCTTCTTTACCGGAAAATAATCGGCGGTTTTACGAGGCTTTACAATGCCGAAAAGAATTGCATATTTTTGCAAACTGCTCGCATATATACGATGAAGTAAAGAATCAAGAGGACTTAAACCGCACAGTAAAAGATTTTTTAATTTGTTGATATTATGATAGTTTTTATAACAATATAAAGGAGAATGTTATGATAACCGAAAACAGATGGCAACATATTTTAGGTGTGGCGCGTAAATGCAAAGAATATGCTGCAAAACTCAAACCTAATGATAATAAATTTACCGAAGATATGTTTTTACTCGGTATGTTGCACGATATAGGTTATGAATTTATGGAAAGTAATGCTTCTCATGCGGCAGTCGGTGGAGAAATACTAAAGCGCAATAATTATCAATACTGGTCGGAAGTATCTCTGCACGGGGATGAAACGGTCGATAATATGTCCGATGAATTGTTTATTTTAAATTGTGCTGATATGTCTACAGGACCAAACGGAGAAGATTTTACCTTTGATGAACGTTTGGCGGAAATAGCAAACCGATTTGGTACAGATGCGACACCGTATCAAAAGTGTATTATTGAGATTAAAAAATTAAAAGCAGATAAAAGATACACACAAATAAAGTAAAGAATAACGACAATCAGCGATTATATTAGAAAGGTAAAAGTTTCCGATTAGTCGGTATTGATGATAACTAAATTTTAAAACTATTTTTGTAATATTTCACCATTAGGAGCGCAAATGGAAAAAAATTTATTACAAAAAACTCTTTATGAAATTAATCAACAAAAAAAAGTTGCCGGATATGAAATTGTAGAGTGCGACGATGGGTTTATTTCATTATGGAATCATCCCGCACTATATTATTATAGCAAAGCTCATTGTAAAACAGTGACTGAGAAAAATTATATTTTTTTCAAAGAAAATTTTCCCTTTCAAACCTTAAGCATTGCCGCTAATTGTAGAAGTTCTTTAGAAAATATACATCCTGATTTAATATTCACTGGAACATCAGATACTATGTTGCTTGAACAAACAGTACTTTTAACGGAAAATAGCAGATTTACAATTAAGTTGGTTGAAAATAAAAAAGATATTAAAATTTTTTCTCAAATTGCTAGCGAAGTCTTTAATCATCCTGAAATTTGCGACAAATTAGCAGAATCCCTAGCTGCAGATTTAAAATTGCAACATTGTCATAAATATGTTGGATATGATGGCAAGGAAGCTACAGGGATTATCGAATTATCAGAAGGTGAGGAGGCTGTTTTTATTTCTTGGGCTGCTGTAAGAGAAAAATTCCGGCGGCGTGGATTATGTCACGCTATGCTTGCATATGCGATAAATCGTGAAATTGAAAAAAAATTTACCAAATTTGTGTTGGTTTCTTCACCGGAAGGTAAAATTGTATATAAATTATTTGGTTTTCATGATTTTGCTTTAAGGTATAACTATACACTAAAATGTAAAAAAGGATAAAAATGACTGATGATTGTATTAGAAAGGCCGAGGTTTCAGATTGGCCGGATTTAATGAAGATTTTTGACCGTTCGTTGCGTTCAACCGACGATTTATCTGATGATGATTGGAAAAAGCTTTACGAGCGCGTGATAACCTATTCATATCCGAATTTTGACACATACATCTATTGTAAAGACGGGAAAAGTGTGGCTTATATTAGTTATTGGAAAGAAAAGAAATTGATTAAAATGCTTTATGTTTTACCGAAATATGTTAATCGGGGTATTGGGCAGAAGTTGATTAAATACGTGATAGATACATACAACGAGCCTATGACAATCGGTGTAAAAGCAGGTAATGATATTGCGATGCACATTTATACCAAGTTTGGATTTAAGATAATTAAAAAGGAAGAATATGATGCTTCCGGCATTTATTATCCGCATTATGTTTTGGAACGTAAAATCTAAGATCAATGTTATTTAAAAAGATGACAACGCCATATCTTTAACCCACAGACCATGCAAATTGCAATACGCATAAACTCTGGCAATTTTGTCGCCATCAACTAAGCAGAATGTTGCGGCCGGAGCTTCGTGCGGGTGCAAATATTTTATTTGCACTTGGCCGTCGGTCGTTTCCAACGCAATCCATTCAATATAGTGAACATCTTCCATCGGGTGAATAACATCACCTACTTGAATATGCACTAAATTATCAGTTTGATGAACAGCAGGGATATGCTTTTCGGTGGCGGCATCGGTTGTGTTCGCCGTCAGCTTCATCATTTCTTCGCCGCAGCAAAAAACTTTAACCCCCGACGCATGCAAATAGGTGATGATATTTCCGCAGTGCTTGCACTTATAAAAATCCATTTTTTTCTCCTTATGATTGTTTATGATATTGTCATTATAGACCGTCATTTCAACTTTTCAATAAAAAGAAAAAAATATGCCGAATTTATATTTTTAGGTAATTTATTGTTAATCACTGTTTCTTAAGATGTTTAAAGGAGATAAATTGAATGTTAAAAACAAATGCCATGCGTATTTTGGAAAATGCGCAAGTTGAGTATGAAGTATATGAATATCCGCCGCCGGCCCAATTAGATGCGACGACCATTGCGCAAACCATCGATAAACCGGTTGAGCAAACATTTAAGACCTTGGTTACTCAAGCGCCGACACAACAACATGGTTTCGAGCATTTTGTTTTTGTTATCCCGGCGAATGCCGAATTAAGCGTGAAAAAAGCCGCGGTAGCTGCCGGTGTTAAAAATTTAGAGATGTTGCCGTTGAAAAAATTGCTGCCCTTAACCGGCTATGTTCACGGCGGTTGTTCGCCGGTGGGAATGAAGAAAAACTTTCCGGTGTTTATTGATGAAACCGCTGTTTTATTTGATACCATTTATTTAAGCGGTGGCAAAATAGGTTTAACTTTGGCTTTAAATGCTGAGGCTCTAGCGAGCGGTATCGGTGCCACATTTGCCGATTTAACGCTCTAGCTTGTAATCTGAAATTTAGTATCCGACCTCTACCATTTCGTCTTTGACACGTTCACTTAAATCGGTAATTTTCAGTTGCAAAGATTTATCTTTAGCTAATTTTGCCGCGCGTTGCAATTGTTTTTCTGCTGTAGGTAAATTGCCGATGGCATAGCTGAATTCGGCACTGGCATAAAGTGAAGACGCATGTTGTCCGAGAATGTCATAAGCGCGCGCCAAAAGTTGCCACCCCAGCGGTGTCGGTTGTTTAATTTGCGCTTTTTGCAACAAATTCACCGCACGATTGGCAATTGCTTTTTCTTCCGAACTTTCCAATAAAGCATGCGCCAAACTCAGTTGTAACAAAGGTGTTTCCGGCAAAATAGATAGCGCTTTTTCATATATTTTCACGCTTTCGGCAACACGACCGTTTTCAAACAAAAATTGTCCTTTCAGTTCATAAAAATAAGGATTATTCGGCTCATTTTTAATCAGTTCATCAAGCAAACGGTAAGCCGCCGGAAATTTGCTTTGGCGAAAATATAAAATACTGTGCGCATATTGAGCAGCGGCCGAGGCATTTTCGCGCGGATAGCGGCGCCAAATGCGCGCCGAATCTTCCAAATAGCCGGAAAGTTTGGCTTGAACCAGTGCAAATTGCTTATCAAGCGGTGATTTTTCACTAAAGTGATTATTTTTACCAACCGACATAAAATGCTCAATTCGCTCGCTAGTCAACGGGTGATTGCTAAAATAATCGGTTTCACTTATACCGCTCTGTAAATTACGTTTTTGCACTTTTTGCATAAAACGTTGCAAACCGATTGTTGATTGCTGAGTTTTGGTTAATAGCTTAACGGCGGCTTCATCTGCGGCGCGTTCTTCTTCAATTTGATGATGCAAAAGATGATTAATTGCCGAACTTTGTGTACCCAAAACCACAGCCATTGCCGCATCGCCACGACCGGTAGAGAGAGCCGTGGCACCCGCGGCAATCATTGAGCCGAGCATAATGTATTGCATTTTCTCTAATTTAAGTTTTTGACGCACAATATGGCCGCCCATAATATGACCGGTTTCGTGCGCTAAAATTCCCGCTAATTCATTGGTGTTATCAGCCGCTAAAAGTGTGCCGGTGTGCACAAACATATAATTACCATCACTGACAAACGCATTGAGTGAATTATCATTGACAAGATATATATTATTGGCGTTAAAAGCCAATCCGGCAGCGGTATAAAGCGGTTTAATGACTGCCGCTAAATAATTTTGCGTTTCAACATCGGAAATTAATACCAAGTTGTCATCAGCTCGTGCCGAAATAGCGGGCGTCAACAGTGTTGCCCCAAAAACAGCAATTGCTACGAAAATTGCGCCTAGCCGAGTAATTTTCGCCACCATGACTTTTTCTCCGGAACCGCTTCCGGTTTGGTTTCCCGCAGATTATTGCCGGACCGCCGGTCATTGCGGCGATAGTGTCGTCCGCGCATATTGCGGCGATAACGCGTACCTTGATTTTCACCACCGGTATTATCATCCTCATTATCGTTACCTTCATCGCCATCTTCCGTTATATCGGTTTCGTCATAGGCAACATTATCTTCCTCATAGCAAGTTGTTGCGGTATCCGTCACAGCAACATTTTGTATCGGTAATTTATCACGGCAGATTTTAAATTCTGAAGCATCAAACATTTCCATATCGGCTGCGATGATAATTTGGGTATTATAAAGTTCCTCCAAAGTGGCAATTTGTTTGCGCTTTTGATTTAATAAATAGGTGGCAATATTGGCCGGTACGGTGGCCGTTAATTTAATATTGCGGTTACGCACACACTCGGCTTCTAATGCTCGCAAAATTAGGGTTGCACCGGATTCTACCGTGCGGGTAAAACCGCGCCCATGACAATGCGGACAAGCTTCATAGTTACTTTCCATAAATGAAGAATGCATCCGTTGCCGTGAAATTTCTAACAAGCCGAAAATGCTCATCTTGGCAATCTGAATACGTGCACGATCATCTTTCATCGCTTCTTTCATGCGGCGTTCGACAGCCACATTATTTTGCTGTTCATACATATCAATGAAATCGACCACAATTAAACCGGCCAAATCACGCATTTTGAGTTGTTTAGCAATTTCATCAGCGGCTTCCAGATTGGTTTTTAAAGCTGTTTCTTCAATATCTTTTTCTTTAGTGGCACGACCAGAGTTGACATCTATGGAAACCAAAGCTTCAGTTGGATTGATTACCAAGTAGCCGCCGGATTCTAACTGAACAATCGGATTATGCAATTTATCGAGCTGTGCTTCCACCTGAAATCTCTGGAAAACCGGCATTTCATCAGGTTTACGACATTTGATATATTTCAAATGATGCGGCGATAGCACTTTTACAAAATTGCGTGCGGTTTGATAAGCCTCATCACCATCAATAATCACCTCGTCAATATCTTTGGTATACATATCACGCAGAGCGCGTTTGATTAAATTGCCTTCCTCATAGATAATCGCCGGTGCCGGATTTTTCAGTGCACCATAACGAATGGCATTCCATGTCCGAATTAAATAATTATAATCGCGGACAATATCGGCTTTGGTTTTACCTTCGCCGGCGGTGCGCACAATGAGCGACATATCTTGATGTAAAGGCAAATCTTTAAGAATGGTCTTCAAGCGCTTGCGGTCATTTGAATTGGTAATTTTCCGGCTTACACCACCGCTTTTGATGCGATTTGGCATCAAAACGCAATAACGACCGGCAAGAGAAATATAAGTGGTACAAGCAGCTCCTTTATTACCACGTTCTTCTTTCACAATTTGAATGAGTAATGTTTGTCCTTCTTTGATGACATCTTGAATGGTGCTACGGTGAAAAAGTTTGCGCGCGCGCAACAATTTGCGCTGAATATCAAAATTATACTCATTTCCCACAGTTTCATCATCATCGTCATCAACATCAATGTCATTAATGTCTTCTTCTATTGTTTCTTCATCTAAATCAGCATCTGCGGCAGATGTTTTTGGCGCCTTTTTACGGTCACGCGGACGTCGCGAACTATGACGATGTTTCCGCGGTGCGCTACTGGCGCGGGCGGAAGTTTCTTCACTCATTTCAGCAGTTTCATCTTCTGCCGTACTATCCTCAGCAGCAGAAGATGTATCAGCCATAATATCTTCATTTTGTGTGATATTTTCTTCAGCCAAAACCGGCTTGATGTTAGCCACTTCTTCTGTTTCGTCAGCATGCGGTGGTACATCCGTCGTTATTTGCGAGGCTTGATTTTCTACAACAATATTTTCTGTTGTGGTCTCATTTTCCTCATCCGGCATCGCATTTTGTACCGGTTCAAGTTGCGCTTCTTCAATTTCCTGTGCTTGTTCGGCTTCTAAACGACGTTGAGCTTCTTTGGCTTCTTTTTCGGCCTTGTAGCGCGCACGTTCGGCGTCACGTTCCTTTAAGTATTTGATTTTACCATTGATAATTTCATCAACTTCCGCTTCAACTTCTTGTAATACTTCAGCAGAAACGTTATAATAATCCGGATGAATTTCATTAAATGCCAAAAAACCGTGTTTGTTACCGCCGTAATCTATAAAAGCCGCTTGTAACGATGGTTCAATGCGAATAACTTTTGCCGTATAAATATTACCTTTTATTTGTTTGCGTGATGATGATTCAAACTCAACATCTTCAACTTTATTACCATCAACAATCACAACACGGGTTTCTTCCGGTTGGGTGTCGTCAATTAACATTCTTTTCGTCATAATAACCTCTTTTCTTTCCCGTTTATGCAACAGGTCTATTTTTGCCAGAGGTCAGATAATTCTAGAAAAACATAAGAAAGGCACACAAAATACCTCACACAACATCTACGCAAGATTAAAAAATCTCGCGCACATAAATTTCTCTATCAAAACGGGAACGAATTCGTTTTTTTCTTCTTTATTATTAAAAATCGTTCGCGTCTAATTATCTTAACCTAAACTTTCCTTTACCGTTTAGCGTCTGCTTTTCCTCTTTTCTCGTTGTCATTAATACTCTCAATTAAAAGAGTTTAAACAAACCGGTAATTTATTACAGCATACATAGATAAAATTAAAAATACAATAATATTTTTTATAATTTTAAAAAAATATTCAATTTTAACCCATTGGTAAGAAGTAAAATTTATAATTACAGCCGATAAAATTTGATGTGGTTTAATAATTTGATGTGGAAAAAATTACATAGGAGTGTTTTGGGGCTATTTGTAGGGCTGTTTGCTTTACTTTTGTTAGTGCAGCAAGCTGTTGCTTCAACTTTAGTGCAAGATATGCGCATCGGTAATCAGCCGGATGGGGCGCGCGTGGTATTTGATATGAACAAAAGTGTCAATTATCGCGTATTTTTACTCGATTCGCCGAAACGTGTGGTGGTTGATTTGGCTGATTCGCAAATTGAGCGTCTATATACCAAAGCGCAGAATCAAGTTGTTGCCGGCACGCGCGTAGGCAAAATGCAAGGTAATGATAAGCGCGTGGTCATGGACTTGGCACGCTCTGCTGTGGTATCTAAAGCCTTTATTATTCCGCCGCAAGAAGGCAAACCGTGGCGCTTGGTTGTTGACATGAAAATGGTTAACGACAATCAATTTAAAGCCAAAATCGGTAATCAATATGCGTTGACCAACAATAAAACCTTTTTACCGCAAGAAGAAACTGTGGCGCAGAAACAATGGTGGCAATTTGGTGAGTCCGATTCGGCAGATGCTGTTAGTACCAATAAAAAGACAACGCGTATACGTATTGTTGTCCTTGATCCCGGTCATGGCGGTAAAGATCCAGGTGCCATTGGCGCCTATCGCAAAACCTATGAAAAAAATATTACTTTAGCCATGGGTAAAGAATTGCAGAAGGTTTTGCGTAATAAGGGGTATGTGGTTTATCTGACGCGTGATACCGATATTTTTATTCCGTTGCGCCAACGGATTAAAATTGCGCAAAAGTATAAGGCTGATTTATTTATGTCGATTCATGCGGACAGTGCAGCTAATCGCAATGCTACGGGGCTTTCGGTTTATACACTTTCTGATACGGCTTCCGATAAAGAAGCTGCGGCATTGGCCGAACGCGAAAATAAGGCGGATATTATAGGTGGCGTTGATTTGGGGGGAAACACAAAAGAAGTGAATGATATTTTGATTTCATTATCCCAAACCGATACACGTAACAAATCGTCGAAATATGCCACATATTTAGTCGGAGAAATGTCGAAATATGTTAAGCTGGTAAAAAATACCCATCGTTTTGCTGGTTTTGCGGTATTGAAAGCACCGGATATTCCATCGGTATTGCTGGAAATGGGATATTTATCAAACCGCACCGAGGAAGCAAATTTGCAACAAGCTTCTTATCGTAATAAGTTAGCACAAGCTGCCGCCAAAGCAATTGACCGCTATTTTCAAGACCCCGAAATAGCGTCTAACTACTGAGATATTTTTATTGCAATTTTTTCATATTGTAATACATTGCCTATAATGTTAATGACAACTTCGAGAGACTAAATGCTACGGTTTTTATCATATATGGCCAGTATGGCGCTGTTTTTATTCATCATTTTAATTGTGGTGATTACTTATGGTATAACTAAAATTAATATCACAATTCCAGACTATCACCAGCTGGAAAATTATGAGCCGCCGGTAACGACCAGATTATTTGCCGGCGATGGACAGGTGATGATGGAGTATGCGGCCGAAAAACGTTTGTTTGTACCGATAGAAATGATTCCGGATTTGGTGAAGAATGCGTTTATTGCCGCCGAGGATAAGCATTTTTATTACCATTCTGGTATTGATTATTTAGGTATTATGCGTGCTGCTATCGGTAATTTGCGTAAAGTGGGATCAGGTAAACGACCAGCCGGAGCTTCAACCATAACCCAGCAAGTGGCTAAGAACTTTTTGCTTTCTTCGGAGTTATCATATATTCGTAAATTAAAAGAAGCAATTTTGGCTCGCCGCATTAATAAGGCGTTTTCTAAAGAGCATGTTTTAGAACTTTATTTAAACGAAATATATTTAGGCAATCGAGCCTATGGCGTGGCCGCTGCGGCGATGAATTATTTCGGCAAATCTTTGGATGAGTTAACGCTTGATGAAGTGGCTTATTTAGCTGCTTTGCCGAAAGGGCCGAATAATTATAATCCAAAAACACATTATGAAGCGGCTGTGGCACGCCGCAATTGGGTGATTGATCGAATGGTGGAAGATGGCTATGCCGATGCTGATGAAGCGGCAAAAGCTAAAGAAAAACCTCTGCAAGTTGTGGAACGTAAAAGCGTTTTTTTAAAAGACACCGAATATTACAGCGAGGAGGTACGTCGTTCAATCAGTCGTAATTTTGGTGATGAAGCACTTTATCAAGGTGGTCTGATTGTGCGTACCACGGTGGATCCGAAAATTCAAAGTATTGCCACCAAAGCATTTCGCAAAGGTTTAATAGCTTATGACCGTCGGCATGGCTGGCGCGGAGCAACGGCACATATTGATATTGATGAAAATTATAAGCAAAATTTGCAACAAGCACAATTAATGGCCGGTGCTGAGCCAACATGGCAAAAAGCGGTGGTCATTAAAACCACCAAGGATAAAGCGGAAATTGAAACCGCTGAGGGAGAAATTGGTACAATATGGCTCAAAGACTTAGCTTGGGCTCGTTATAAAGAAAAAGGTAAAAATATCGGTCCGGTACCAACCGCTATGGAACAGGTTTTGCACAAAGGTGATGTTATCTATGCTGAAAAAGATGCTGAAGATAAAAATGCCAAAGATGCTTATCAGTTGCGCCAAGTGCCGATTGTTGAGGGTGGTATGGCAGTTATGGATCCGCACACCGGTAAGGTTTTGGCTTTGGTGGGAGGTTTTTCATTTGCCAAATCGCAATTTAACCGTGCAACACAGGCTTATCGGCAAACCGGTTCGAGCTTTAAACCGTTTGTATATTTAGCGGCACTTGAAGAAGGCTATTCACCAACCGATTTGATTTTAGATGCGCCGTTTGTATTAGATCAAGGTGTTGGAATGCCAAAATGGAAGCCGGTGAATTTTTCTAAGAAATTCTATGGGTTGATGACATTGCGGCGCGGTGTGGAGCTCTCTAAAAACCTAATGACCGTGCGTTTGGCACAAGATATTGGTATGGATAAAGTTGTTGATATGGCGCGTCGCGTGGGCGTTAATGACCATTTAGCTCCGTATTTGTCGTCATCTCTCGGTGCCTCGGATACCCGTGTTATTAATATGGTTAGTGCCTATTGTACAATTGTTAACGGCGGTAAAAAAGTGCCTCCATATATGATTGAACGCATTCAAGACCGCAAAGGTCGCACAATATATAAACATGAACAAACCCCTTGTGATGAATGTGATGTCCAAAAATGGGAAGATCAGGAAGCACCGGATTTTCATGTGATACGTGAGCAGGTTGTTGATCCGTTGTCGGCTTATCAAATGACCTCTATTTTGGAAGGTGTGGCAACGCGCGGCACTGGTGCACGCTTGAATGGTTTGCATCGACACTTAGCCGGCAAAACAGGAACTACAAACGAAACAAAAGATGCTTGGTTTGTTGGTTTTTCACCGGATTTGGTGGCAGGTGTTTATGTCGGTTTTGATGAGCCGGAAAGCTTAGGTAAAGCAGAAACGGGCGCTTTTGCCGCATTGCCGATTTTCTATGATTTTATGGCAGAAGCCTTAAAGGATACACCGGATACCGCATTTCGTATTCCGGCTGGCATGAAACTTGTGCGCGTTAATCCGAACACCGGTAAACCGGCTTCACCGGCTGATAAAACGGTGATTATCGAGGCATTAAAACCGGATTTTGAATTTAATAATCGGCAACGTGTTATCGGTAATAGCGATTCGGTGGTGGTCGGTTCCGAACAAGACGGTGGCAATTTGCAAATAGGGGGAGAATATTAATGCGCGCCGATTTTTATAACTTAATTGCGGAAATTGAGCAGTCGTTATTATTGCTCAGGAGGTATCTTTGACTATGATAATGCCGTGATGCGCCTTGAAGAACTAAATGTTTTAACGGCAGCGGCTGATTTATGGGATAATCCTGATAAAGCGCAAAAATTAATGAGTGAAAAAAATATATTGGCGCAAAATTTGCAACAATATGACGATTTCAAAGCCAATCTTAAAGATTATATGGAAATGGTTGAATTTGCGGAAACGACCGAAGATGAAGCAATGTTAGAAGAATTGCGGCAAAATTTGCTTGTTCTGCAACAGAGCGCAAAACGCGCCGAACTGGAGTCTTTACTTTCCGGTGAAGTTGATGCCAATGATGCTTATCTGGAAGCACACGCCGGTAGCGGCGGTACCGAAGCAATGGATTGGGCGGAAATGTTGTTGAGAATGTACACGCGTTGGGCAGAAAGCAAAAATTATAAAGTTGAACTTATTGAAGAAACGGAAGGTGATGTGGCCGGCATTAAATCAGCGACCATTAAAATCAGCGGTCATAATGCTTATGGCTGGCTAAAAGCCGAAAGCGGTGTGCATCGCTTGGTACGTATCTCACCGTTTGACAGTAATGCTCGCCGTCATACCAGTTTTGCTTCCATCGGCGTTTATCCGGTAATTGATGATGATGTGCAAATAGATATTAATCCGGCAGATTGTCGTATTGATACGTATCGTGCCAGTGGTGCCGGTGGTCAGCATATTAATAAAACCGACTCGGCGGTGCGAATTACCCATATTCCAACCGGCATTGTTGTTTCCAGCCAAACACAGCGTTCGCAATTTCAAAACCGAGATAATTGTTGGAAAATGTTGCGCGCACGCTTATATGAAATAGAAATGCAAAAGAAAGCCGATGCTGCGCAAACCGCACGTGATAATCAAGGTGATAACGGCTGGGGTTATCAGATTCGCTCTTATGTATTACAGCCTTATCGTTTGGTCAAAGATTTACGCACGGAAGCTGAGACAACAGATTGCAAAGCGGTACTTGATGGTGAGATTGATTTATTTTTGGCGGCGTCTTTAGCGCAAAAAGTTAAAACGGATAATATAACGGTGGGAGATTAGTGCATGAAAAAGGTTTCGCCGGTTGTATATTTTTTACGTCGTATGTTGCATTATTTCGGTATCGGATTACTGATAGTGCTGTTGTTGTTTTTATGGTCAATGTATCGCGGACCAATTTCCGTACCATATTTGAAACCATACATTATTCAGGCCTTAAATTATGATGAAAATGATTATAAAATTGACATTGGTGATGTTAATATTGAATTAGTGCGCTCCATTCAACCGCTCAGAATTACGGCTAAAAATATCAGTTTGGAAAAGAAAGATGATACGTTTACGATAACTGCACCAAAGCTCTACATGTCATTTAGTTTGCGTGCTTTGCTAAAAGGAATTATTGCACCGAGCGATGTCAATCTGAAAAGTCCGACAGTTAACATTTATGCTATGTACGGTGTGGAAGAAGAACACGCCAATGAAATTAATAAGAAAAAAATGCAATTTTATGTGGAAAAATTGCGTGATTTTTTGGAACGATATAATGCCGAAGAAAAAATATATCCGGAAAGTTTTGTAAACAATATTACGGTAAGCGACGCCGAAGTTGAGTTGCATGAAGTTGAACTTGATCGCCATTGGATGCTTTCTGATTTAGATTTTGAATTCAGCCGCAATTTTATTAATATGAAGATTAATACCAATGCACTCATTAACATAAATGAAAAGATTGCATCAGCTGGTTTTGAGGGGGAATATCACGCGAATGCCGATGAATTAGATTTAGAATTTTATTTTTCAGATTTAGTGCTTTCGGATTTTATCGCCACTTTTAATACCACCACCGAAGAAAATGTGTTTTCAACGATGAATATAGAAGTTCCGGTGAATGGTAAAATTACGACAACAATCGACTTAACAGATATTCTTAAAAATCCGGAAGATGCTGCAGATAGTTTAAGTAGCGCGGTGGAAAAAGTCATTTTTGAATTAGACGGAGGGCGTGGTTACATTGCCTTTAATGATGAGGAAAAATATAATTATCAGATAGATGAAATGACATTAGCCGGACAAGTTACCGGTGGCATTGATGAAATTGAAATTACCAAAGCCGAATTGAAAATGGGGGATCAACAAGCACAAATAGATTTTCAGGCCAGCGGTTTTGCAACGTATTTTTTAGAAAATTCACTTAAAGATACATCTCTCAGATTAACAGCTAGTGTTGAAAAATTTCCTTTTACTCAGTTATCTGCATTTTGGCCGCGTTTTATGGCCGAGCCGGCATGGCAATGGTGTAAAGACAGTTTGGTTGGCGGTACAGCGCAAAAGGCTAAATTTGTGTTTGATTTTGGATACGATACACAAACGGCAACATGGGGACTATTACAGCTTGACGGAACGGCAGAATTGGCTGATGTTGATTTGTCTTATTTAGAAGGCATGCCGTTAGTTAATGATATTTATGGCACGGCACATTTTTCTGAACATAATATTTTGATTAACATTGATAAAGGTGTTAGCGATGGCGTTATTATCACCGGTGGTAAAGTCGATATTTATGATTTGGATAAGGAAGATAATTATATTTTAATTGATGTTGTTGGTAATGCCTCAATTACCGATGTTTTGCAACTCATTGATCATCAACCTTTACGCTTAACGAGCGATATGGGTTTAAGTTCTGATGATATTCAAGGCCATGCTGATATTAAATTAAAACTTAACTTCGAACTAAGAGAAGATTTGGATACCAAAGATATTAAAGTTGATGTGCAAGCAACCATGCATGACATCGTCAGTGAAAAGCTGGTAAATAACCATAAAATATCGGCGAATGAAGCAAAAATGCAGGTAACTTCAACAGGTTGGAATTTAACGGCAGATGCTTTGTTTAACGATATTCCGGTGAAATTGCAGATAAAGGAAGATTTTACCGATAAAGATTATAAAAGCAAATGCCAAGTAGAATTTAAGCTCGATGATGCGGTGAAAAAATCTTTAGGTGTTGATTGGTCTATTTTGCAAGCGCCTAATCTTGAAGGATATGCTGATATTAAAGCCGATGTTGTGGTTAATAAAAATGATTTAATTGATGTTGTGGTTAAGGCCGATTTGACACCAACCAAAATGGATTATGCATATCTTGGATTTGTTAAAGAATTGGGACAGCCGGCCGAAGCAAACGTAAAATTGCAAATTCAAAATAATAATGTCGTTGCCGTGCCGCATTTCAGTTTAATTAAACCGGGATTCAATTTGAATGGTAATATTGCCATGTATAACAGTGGTCGCCTTAAAACCGTTGATATAAATAAAATCAATGGTGTGAAAACTTCGGCGCGCGCCAAAATCAGCTTAACTGATGCTGAGGTGCCATATATCAAGGTAGATGTAACGGGAACCAGTTATAATTTAACACCATTGTTTGATAAATCTGAAAAAAACAACAATGCTAAAGCTAAGGAAAATATTGCGGTTAACGAAGATGATGGTTTAGAAGAATTTAATAATACCGACATTTTTATGAGTGTAAATAGTTTATGGACTAACGAAACGACGCCAATCCAAAATTTTGCCGGCAGTGTGAAAATTAAACATGGTATTGGTTTGGAAGAAGCTCATATCGTCGGTAATTATGGTATTGATAAATCCATTAAACTTAATCTTAACTATGTGCCGCGCGGCCAAAATGAACATTATTTAACAATTGAGAGTAATAATGCCGGTAGCACGCTGAAGGTTTTGCGTTTATATGAAAATATGGTGGGCGGTATTTTGAAGATTGAAGCGCGTCGCGGTGTTGATAAAAAATTTATCGGTCATGCAACTATACGCGACTTTAGTATTCATGATGCGCCGGTGGTGGCGAAGTTACTCTCGGTGGCATCATTTACCGGTATGCTTGATTTATTAACCGGTGAAGGTTTAACTTTTACACATTTCCATGCACCGTTTGAATATCATTATAAAACCTTAAAACTCAATCATGCTAAAGCAGAAGGTAGCGTGGTTGGCATCACCACTATTGGCACGTATAATCGTGCGACCGATGAAATTAATATGCATGGTGTGATGGCGCCGGCGTATAGTTTGAATAGGCTACTGGGTAAAATTCCGGTGGTAGGTAATCTGCTTTCCGGTAAAGATGGCACGATTTTCGCAGCTGATTATAAAATTGAAGGTTCGGTTGATGATCCTAAAATTGATGTTAATGCCTTATCTATTTTAAGTCCGAATTCAATGAAAGAATGGTATAATAAAAACTTTGGTGATGGTGATGGAATTTGATTTTTCAACAAAGTTTAGGTTGGAAAAAATTAGATCATCAAAATAGAACCCTGTCAATCGTTGCTGCCTAGGTTGCATTGTAACAAGCCCCCCAGACTATCTAGGAATTTTTTATTATAAAAAAAACGAGGATTTACCTCGTTTTGCGTTTTAATGGTGGCCTTTAGACGGGATCGTCTTGCAATGTTATCACATTGCTTCGGGCACTCGTTTTGTAAATTCGTAGTGGTCGCTTACACGCTCCCTTACTCATTAACAAAACTTCGCCGCTTGCAGCAAAAACAACATTTAGAGGTTGTTTTTGCCTTAGCGCCGCCGAACACGTCGTGTCGGCAATTCAATCCCTGCCACGTTTAAAACACAAAAAACGAGGATTTACCTCGTTTTGCGTTTTAATGGTGGCCAGAGACGGGATCGAACCGCCGACACGAGGATTTTCAGTCCTCTGCTCTACCAACTGAGCTATCTGGCCGTCAACCACGA
>ONQU01000113.1 GCA_900320035.1 uncultured Rhodospirillaceae bacterium
ATAATTTGAAGATCCCTGGACGATTGCTTACGCAATCGAGGGATGACATTATAAAAATGCGCAATCGGGGGATGACAATATTGTTTAATTTGAAGATCCCTGGACTCGTCTGCGCTTTGCGCATCCGAGAGGGATGACAATATAAAAAAACGAGGGATGACAATATTATTTAATTCGAAGATCCCTGGACTCGTCTGCGCTTTGCGCATCCGAGAGGGATGACATTATGGAAAATTATTTTAAATTGAAGCCGCCGGTTTGGCGCAAGCCTTCGGTGAGTGCCATAGCCGCCGAAATGGCCATATTAATGGAGCGTGCTTGCGGATTCATCGGTATTAATAGGCGAGCATCGGCGGTTTGATGCACGGCCTCGGGTACACCGGCGCTTTCACGCCCCATCAAAATAACATCATTGGGTTGAAATTGAAAATCAACAAAAGACTGCGCGCCCTTGGTCGTCATCAGCACCAAGCGACCATATTCTTCGGGATGTGCCGTGCGATAAGCCAAAAAATCGGCCCACGAATTATGGCGGCGGCAATGCACTATATCAAGATAGTCCATTCCGGCGCGACGCATAGCCTTTTCATTAAAAATAAAACCGCACGGCTCAATGATGTCGATTTCGACATCAAGACATGCCCCGAGGCGCAATAAAGTGCCGGTGTTTTGCGGAATATCCGGTTGATACAGAGCCAAGCGCATGGTAAAATTTAAGCCTCAGCCGAAGTTTTTTCTTCTTGAGCTTTGCGTTTTTGATAAAGCGCAATAAAATCTATCGGGCTCAACATAATCGGTGGCAAGCCTGAAGCCGATAAACTATTGGCAATAATGCTACGCACAAACGGGAACATTAAACGTGGAATTTCAATGTATAAAGCCGGCTCTATTGATTCTGACGGTAAGTTTAAGCCGACCGCAGCGCCGTATGAAAGCTCAATGATGAATAATTTTTTACCATTGGTTTCCGCATTGATGGTTGTATTTAAAAGCACTTCATAGGCACCGTCATCAAATGGGCGTTGTTCAATATGGATATCTACTTGCACTTCCGGTGCGCCGGTTATTTCTTTGAAAATTTCCGGTGCCAGAGGAATTTCAATAGACATATCTTTAATATATTGGCTTAAAATAATTAAACCCGGTTGCTGTGTTTCATTTTTTTCTTCTTTAGCCATTTTTTTCTCCTTAAACTAAATTTTCATATTATATAGGCATAATACGAAAAAAAATAATCGTCAAATATTTATGTTGATAAAATTTTTAATTGTTATTATATTAGCATAGAATTTGGATAGAGGAAAAAGATGATTGATATTATATTGTTGGCCATGGTTGCGGTTTTTGTGGTGACACGCCTATATTTTATCTTTGGGACAAATGCCGAAAGTAAAGGACCGCGCGTGGTCGTTAAACGTATTGAAAAGTTGCCGCGTGATATGACACCGGAGCAGATGCAAAAGTTAGCTGCAGTGCAAGAGGTTTTGGAAAAAACAATGTGCGCTAATGAAAATTGCTTACCTGAAGGGCGTGTGCATAATGCTTTGGCGCGGATAGAAAATTTTGATGCGGACAGTTTTTTAATTGGAGCCAGCAAGGTTTTTGAAATTATTTTGCAGGCTTTTAATGACGGCAATATAGAAACAATACGTCATCTTTTGAGTAAGAAAATATATGATGCTTTTAACCAAGCTATTCGTGCGCGGCAGAAAAATCATCAGACTTCTGAAGTAGAATTTATTTGTTTTGAAAAAAGCGAAGTTAAAGATGTGCGCTTTTTGAAAAATAGTGTGCGGATTATTGTTGAATTTGTAACGCAACAAATTAACATTTTGCGCGGTGCCGACGGTAAAGTGATTACCGGTGATGAAAACTTTGTGCAGAAAATTACCGATGTTTGGACTTTTGAAAGAGCGCTTCATGCCAAAGAAAATAATTGGATTTTGGTTTCAACCAAGAAAAATGCTTAAATATTTGTGTTTGTTTTTGCCGGGGTTGTTATTAAGCGGCTGTTTTGAGCAAAAAGAACAAATGATCGCGCCGGCGAATCCGGTTTTGCAAAAGGTTGAGTTTAAGCAGTTGAGCGGTTGGCAGAGTGAGGATTTTGCCGCCATTATTCCGGTGATGAGCAAAAATTGCCAAGTTATTTTAAACAATAGAAATCCGTATATCTATGATGCTAAAATCAAGATAAGCAGCAAAGAATATCAAGATGTTTGTCGGCGCTTTGCAGACGCGAATATAAATAACGGAACAGCAATGAAAGCGTTTATTGAAAAAGAATTTACGCCGTATGCGGTGACGGATAACGGAAATGCGGAAGGCAAATTTACCTCATATTATGAGGCTACAATTCATGCTTCTAAAAACAAGCATGGAGTTTATCAATATCCGATTTATGGAAAACCAACCGATTTGGTGGAAATCAATTTGCGTGATTTTGATGCCGATTTGCCGAATACGCGTTTGGTTGGTCGGGTGGAAAGCGGCAAATTTGTGCCTTATTATAATCGACAAGACATTGAAAATAAAGGTATTCAAGCGCCGGTGCTGATGTGGGGCGACGATTTGGTGGATATTCACTTTATGCAAATACAAGGTTCGGCGGTGGCCGAAATGGACAGCGGTGAAGAAGTGCGAATCGGGTTTGCGGACAGTAATGGGCGTAAATTTAAAGGAATCGGCAGTATTTTGATTGAAAAGGGGCTGATTAAGCGCGAGGATTCATCAATGCCGAAAATTAGGGCATGGTTACGTGCTCATCCGGAAAAAGCGCGGCAGTTGATGGCCGAAAACGAGCGCTTTATTTTTCAGCGCTTGAATGATGCCGACGGCCCGGTAGGGGCGCTCGGTGTTTCATTAACGGCCGGTCGCAGTTTGGCGGTGGACAATGCCTATATTCCGCTCGGTGTGATGTTGTGGCTTGATTCGCATAATCCCGATGGCGGTAAAATTCAAAAAATTGTGTTTGCTCAAGATATCGGTAGTGCCATTAAAGGCGTGGTGCGCGGCGATTATTTTTGGGGGCATGGCGAGGAAGCATTGTATCATGCCGGTCGCATGAATTCCGGCGGCCGTTACTATCTTTTGGCACCGCGGCAGGCGGAAGTTAAGGTTGATTGATGCAACCGGATAAAGAAGATATTGCTTTTTGGCGCGATACGGTGCGCGGTGTTGAGCCGACGCCGGTTGATTTAGTAACATTTATGCGTCGCCTACCGCCACTTGTTATTCATGAACATTCTTATTTTGCAACCAAGCAAGATTTTTCCACTTATTCCAAGGCGCTGG
>ONQU01000081.1 GCA_900320035.1 uncultured Rhodospirillaceae bacterium
AAAGCCCAACCGATTGGCGGCATAATAACATCTTCCACCAACGAAGTTACAATTTTACCGAAAGCGGCACCGATGATAATACCGACGGCCATGTCCATGACATTGCCGCGCATGGCAAATTTTTTGAATTCATTAAAGAAATTTTTAATCATAGTTTTATCCTTTCTTAAGATTGATAAATAGGAAAATCATGGCATAGCGCCACAATTTTTTGTTTGGTTTGGGCAATTACCGCTTCGGCATCGCCTGAAGCTAATGCATCTACTATATCACCGATACAGTGACCAATCAGCTCAAATTCTTTCTCTTTAAATCCTCGGGTGGTTCCGGCCGGCGTTCCCAAGCGCACGCCGGACGTGACTGTCGGCGGTTCAGGGTCAAACGGAATGGCATTTTTGTTGCAGGTAATATTGGCACACTCCAGTGCGGTGGTTACAATATTACCGGTTAAACCTTTAGGACGCAAATCTACGAGCAATAAATGGGTATCCGTACCTCCGGAGACTAAATCCAAACCGCGTTGCTGTAAGGTTTTCCCCAAAGCCTTGGCATTAGCAATAATTTGCGCAGCATAAGTTTTGAATTGCGGTGTTAAATCTTCGGCAAAACATACGGCTTTACCGGCAATAACGTGCTCTAAAGGACCACCCTGTGTCCCCGGAAAAACGGCCGAATTAATTTTCTTATAGAGTTCGCTATTGTTAGTTAAAATCATGCCGCCACGCGGACCGCGCAAAGTTTTATGCGTGGTGGTTGTTACCACATCTGCCCACTGAAGCGGATTAGGATGCACGCCACCGGCCACCAGACCGGCGAAATGTGCCATATCAACCATTAAATATGCCCCAACTTTATCAGCAATGGTGCGAAACTTAGCAAAATCGATAATCCGCGGATAAGCCGAGCCACCGGCGACAATAATTTTCGGTTTATTGGCCAAAGCTAATTTTTCCACTTGTTCATAGTCAAGCAAACCATCTTCATGGCGTACCCCATATTGCACGGCATGAAACATTTTACCGGAAAGCGAAACTTTGGCACCATGGGTTAGATGTCCGCCGGCATCAAGGCTCATACCCATTAAGGTATCACCGGGACGCATCAAGGCCGTATAAACCGCCATATTAGCCTGACTGCCGGAATGCGGTTGTACATTAACATAAGCCGCATTAAACAGTTTTTTAGCACGTTCTTGCGCCAATACTTCAATTTCATCAATAAATTCACAGCCGCAATAATAACGGTGCGCCGGATAGCCTTCAGCATATTTATTGGTTAAAATTGACCCTTGAGCTTCCATCACGGCACGTGAAACAATATTTTCGGAGGCTATCAGTTCCACCTGTTCTTGTTGACGTTGCAATTCCTTTTGAATAATTTCATAAATTGCCTTATCTTCTTTCGCTAAATTTTGCTCAAAATCCATCGTTTACTCCATTGCCTCTAATTTATCCAAACGCCGTTGATGCCGACCACCTTCGTATGAAGCCTGTAAAAAAGTGTCAATATATTTGATAACATCGTCTGCTTTCATGGTGCGCCCACCAAAAACCAAGATATTGGCATTATTGTGTTCTTTGGCTAATCGTGCCACTTCTTGGCTATAAATCAGTGCGGCGCGTATTCCTTTATAACGATTCGCGGCAATAGATATACCAACACCGGTACCGCAAATCAAAATTCCCAAATCAACCGTCTTGGTAGCGATTGCCCGAGCCATTTTTTGTGCCATATCCGGATAATCAACCGGCTCACAATTGTAGGTGCCTAAATCAGTTAGAGGTAAATCGGCATAGTGTCGGCATAGTGCTTCTTTAAGTTCATATCCGCCATGATCAGCAGCAATTGCAATATTCATATATATCTCCTTATTTCTCTTATAATATATATAAAATAAGCCCCATGTAATGCAAAAAAACACCTTTTTGCACAAATTAAAAACAGAATGTTCAAGCCAATTTTATTTTAATTTATTCCAACCGGTTTTAGCGGTCGATGTTGTCGCTGATGTGTCATTGTTACTTATTGCCGGCTCTGTATCCCATTTTTTGCGTGACAATTCACTGTTGCCGGAGCGTCTGACCTTTTCTTTTTGTGCCTGATTAAGAATCTGACCATTAGGCACTATTTGGCCTAAAAGAGCAGGGGATACATAGGATTCTGATAAACCGGTATATGCTTTAGTAATTTGTTCCAGTAAATTACCGCTCGGTGCGGCATTAACCGTAACAACATCACGACCATGATAAAAAGTGACGGCTGGACAAGGATAAGAAATTAAAACATCGGTTGTATCCGGTCCGTATATATAGCGCAACATTATTTTCGGAGAAATGCTGCAATTATCCATCGCACCGGAAAAAACTGACGTATTACGCCACAACACATCTTCAAAAAGCTTTTTACCATTAGCGGAAAGTTCGCCGCATGACCCTTTTATAGCCATACCGTTCAATGTATAACCTTCAGTTTGCGGGTCGGCATAAGCAACCGTATAGCAAAATATCTTTTCAGCTTTTTCAATGTTTCGTGCGGCTGTTGCCGAAAGGCGACTGCTTAAAAAAGTCGATAACATTTTCTTGGTTTCGTCGGTTGCCGTTTCAGCTTTTGCAGCCGGAGCAAATTCATCGGTTTCTTCTAACCCGAAAAAATCATCGGCAGAAAAAGCATCAGTAGAAGTAAAGACAAGCATAAGAGCCAGAGTAAAAGCTAATTTTTTCATTTTATCAACCTTTCATTATGATGCCTTAATATATCGCATAATAGTAAAATTCTCGTAAATATACAATAATTTTTATCAAAAAATCACTTAAAATCTTGTATTTTAAGCGGAGTACTCTATAATGCGCGATATATTGCAAAAAAGAGGAGTAAAGCAATGCCAAATTGGGAAATTGAAGATAAATTCAGCGGGTTGATTTGTGGTGTTGACGAAGCCGGACGCGGGCCTTGGGTAGGGCCGGTGGCTGCCGGTGCGGTGATTTTTTTAACGCGTGATGTGGCTCCGGAATTGTTGCAAAATCTCGATGATTCTAAAAAACTTTCAGCCGCTAAACGCGAAAAGTTGTATCATCTTTTGCGGCAGGAAGAGCGGGAAGGGCGTATTTGCTGCGGCATTGGTTTAGCCTCGGCACAGGAAATTGATGAGCTGAATATATTGCAAGCCACGTTTTTAGCAATGTCGCGTGCGGTGACCGAACTTAAATGTATGCCGCAACAAGCGCTGATTGACGGTAACCGTTTGCCGGCGCAGTTTATTTGCCCGACGTCTTGCTATATCGGCGGTGATGCGCGCTCTTATTCTATTGCTGCCGCCAGTATTTTAGCCAAGGTTTATCGAGATCATTTAATGCAAGAATTGGATACTAAATATCCATATTATGGGTTTGCTAAGAATGCCGGTTACGGCACCAAAGAACATATCGCTGGCATTCGTGAACATGGCTTAACGCCAGAACATCGCCGGAGTTACAAGCCAATTAGAGAGTATTTAACAACGCAAAAAATATAACCATAGGGAAAATGCAGAAATTTCTTGTAATTTGCAAAATTAGTATTGACGTTTGATTTAATCTGATATACATTGCGCTAAGTATGTTTATTGAAAGAAAAATAATGACCTTTATATTTATACATTCCATTTTGCATATTATCCCTTAGGGGATTGGCGCTTCTATATATAAAATATCAATATTACAACAAGTTAAACATATAAATTAAATTTTCAAATTAGGATACAAAAATGACGAAATATTATGCTGAAGTGAAAGCTAAGCCGGATTTTGTGGCTTTGGAAAAAGAGGTTTTAAAGTTTTGGGAAGAAGATAATACATTTGCAAAGTCGGTACATAATCGTGATGGCGCGGCAGAATTTGTGTTTTATGACGGTCCGCCGTTTGCAAATGGTACACCGCACTACGGGCATATTATGGTCAGCTATGTTAAAGATGTGGTCGCACGTTTTCAAACCATGAACGGTAAGAAAGTTGAACGCCGTTTAGGCTGGGATTGTCACGGCTTGCCGGCAGAAATGTCTGCCGAAAAACAACTCGGTGTTTCGGGACGTAAGCAAATTGAAAATTATGGTATTGAAAAATTTAACAATTTTTGCCGTACAGACGTGCTAAAATATTCAGGTATTTGGGTAGATATGTTTAAGCGTATCGGTCGTTGGGTTGATTTTGAACATGATTATAAAACGATGAATCTGCCGTTTATGGAAGCGGTTATCCATAATTTCAAGGCGCTTTACGATAAGGGTTTGGTTTATGAAGACTATCGGGTGTTACCATACTCATGGGCGGCTGAAACGCCACTTTCAAATTTTGAGGTTAACCTCGGCTATCGCGATAAGACAGATAATGCCATCACGGTTATGTTTAAACTGGAAACCGGACAAAAAATCTTAGTATGGACGACAACGCCATGGACTCTGCCTTCAAATTTGATGTTAGCCGTGGGTAAAGATATTGATTATGCGGTTATGGAAGAAGATGGACAGCAATATATCATTGCTAAAGCTCGTCTTGGCAGCTACAAAAAACAGTTAGAGCAGGCCACCCAAGTTGGTGAAATCAAAGGTGCTGATTTAGTTGGTTTGAGCTATGAACCGATGTTTCCGTATTTTAAGCACCTAAAAGAAAAAGGAGCTTTTAAGGTTTTATCCGGCGAGTTTGTTTCCACCGAAGATGGTACCGGCGTAGTACACATTGCGCCGGGCTTTGGTCAAGATGACTTTGAAGTTTGTCGTGTCTACGATGAGAATTTTCCGGTTGTATGTCCGGTTGATGAAGCCGGTAAATTTACAGCCGAAGTCACGGATTATGCCGGTCAGCAAGTGTTTGATACCAATGAGCCGATTATGCAATGGTTGAAAACCAACGGTTTATTGGTGAAAAAAGAACAATATACCCATACTTATCCGTATTGCTGGCGCACGGATACACCGCTGATTTATAAAGCGATGAGTTCGTGGTTTGTGAAAGTGACCGATTTTCGTGATGAAATGGTCGCTAACAATCAGCAAATCAACTGGATTCCGGGACATATTAAAGATGGGCGTTTCGGTAAATGGCTTGAGGGCGCACGTGATTGGTCAATTTCACGCAATCGTTTTTGGGGAACACCGATTCCGGTATGGAAATCGGATAATCCGCAATTTCCACGCATAGATGTGTTTGGCTCGGTGGCAGAAATTAAGGAAAAAACCGGTATTGAAGTGACCGATTTGCATAAGCCGTATATTGATGATGTGGTTTATCCTAATCCTGATGATCCGAGCGGTAAAACTATGATGCGGCGTGTCAGTGACGTGTTTGACTGTTGGTTTGAGTCCGGTTCAATGCCATATGGGCAAATTCATTATCCGTTTGAAAATAAAGAATGGTTTGAAAATCATTTTCCGGCTGATTTTATCGTTGAAGCAATTGATCAGACGCGCGGTTGGTTTTATACTTTGACGGTGTTATCAACCGCATTGCATCATCGACCGGCATTTAAAAATTGTATCTGCACCGGTTTACTGATGGCCGAAGGCGGACAGAAATTATCGAAGCGTTTGAAAAACTATCCTGATCCGAATGAAATCTTGGAAAATGTCGGCTCAGAAGCTTTGCGGTGGTTTTTGGTTTCATCACCGGTCTTAAAGGGTGGTAATGTTGCGGTTGATAAAGAAGGTAAGGAAATTATTAAAGCCTCACGGGCCGCGATGATTCCTCTGTGGAATGCGTTTTATTTCTTTACCCTTTATGCTAATGCGGAAAATTATCAGGCCAAAGAAATTTCAGTTTCAAGTGAAGCGATGGATAATTATATTTTATCGAAGTTGAAATTGTTGGCCGATAAGGTGAAAAATAATTTTGAAAGTTATGATATTGCCGAGGCTTGTAATGAAACAGCAGCTTTCATGGAAATTTTGAACAACTGGTATATTCGCCGCACCCGTGATCGTTTCTGGGCCGGTGATACGCAGGCGTTTGATACGTTATATACGATATTGGTAAATGTCGCAAAAATTTCGGCGCCGTTAATGCCGTTTATCAGTGAGTATATCTATAAGAACTTGACTGGTGCTGAGTCAGTCCATTTGTGCGATTATCCGACATTGGCTAATATTAAAGTTGATGAAAAGTTGATAACCGATATGGATTTCGTTCAAGATTTATGTTCGACGGGTAAAAATTTGCGTGAAGAAAAGAATTTGCGCAACCGTTTACCACTTTCCAGTTTAACGATAATCGGGGCAACTTTGTCGCCGGAATATCAAGAAATTGTGAAGGATGAGTTGAACGTTAAAGCAGTTAAATTTGATGATAATTTAGCGAATTATGCAACCAAGAATGTATATTTATATACACCGCTTTTAGGTAAAACTCTCGGTAAAGAAATGGGCGCTGTTATGGCGGCATATAAACAAGGGCAGTGGACTCTGAATGCCGACGGCACACTTGCCATCGGTGGTCAGAATTTAAGTTCTGATTTGTTTGAAGTGCGTCTGGATATGAAAGACGGTGTGGCCGGCCGCGCATTCGATAATAATAAAGCGGTGCTGACTTTGGATACAAATGTTACCGACGAGCTCAATCGTGAAGGTATGGCGCGCGATTTTGTACGAATGGTACAGACACTGCGAAAGGACAAAGATTTTAATATTTCTGATCGTATAGAACTGTGTTATTCTACCACTGATGCAGAATTAGCTAAGGCTTTGGCGGAAAACGAACAGTATATTGCCGAACAAGTTTTAGCGGTGAAGGTGCTGCCAAATTGCAATAATGGTACAACCGGTGAAATTGACGGTATTAATGTTACATTTGATGCTAAAGTTGCGGCATAAAAAATAACGGTTATAATTAGCATAAACCCAAAGATGTCGCCTTCACGGCGACATCTTTATATTTTGGCTCCGACTGTCGGATTGTTTCGCTTCGCTCCTCCTTCGCG
>ONQU01000108.1 GCA_900320035.1 uncultured Rhodospirillaceae bacterium
GCCGGATACATAACAAATGATGTCTTTTTATTGTCCATGACGACCTCCGTTATCGTCACGAGAGGCCGACTTAATGCGTTTCACGCCTTGCACCCACTTAAGAGCCAGAGAAGTGCGGCGAACTTCATCGCGCACTTTCTTCTCTAGCTCATCAAGCATTGACATCTCTAGATTAAGCAAATAAACAACCGGAATACCGCGTACTTCCTCAGTTACATAAGCATATTTTTCTTCAGTGAACATCTTTTTTTCCTTTCTCAAATGTTGACATTCACTAGAGAACATTCCCGCAAGTCGAAAAATCGTTCGGCAAAAATCAAAAATTTTTCATTTTATTGAAAAACTTGTAGATTGTCTCCTTGCTGATATGCAGTTGGCGCGATATCTGATCCACGCTATAACCATCCATAATCAAGTAAAGCGTCTGTTTTAACTTGATATTCTCGGCTTTATCAAAAATGTCGTGAATTGTGGCTCGGTTGATAGCAGTGTCAAATGTCGACTCATTATCGTAAAAAAAATCCTCATTGAACGTTTCGTAGTCCAATGAGGATGTTAAATGTGCTCTAGTTCGCTTTCGTTTTCGTAGCAGTTTATAAGACCGCAGTTGAAGCGCGTGCACAACTAACGCTTCGTTCGTGTCCGGAACCTTATAATATTGCTCAAGGTAGTAGAGAAGAAGATCTTGCATAATATCTTCGCGATCTTCATAACTGAAATATTGGGTTGATAACAGTCTTCGCGTTTGCGTATAAACCGTTAAGCGGACATACCGTGGTAGTCCGCTGAAGATGTCAAGATTCATAAAATAAACCTCTCTAAAATGTTAATGAGAAGTTAATTTTGAATCAAAACTAAAATTAGACAATAAGTTTAATCTTCAACCTAAAATAGAATTAGACTTTAAGTCTATGTATGACAATAGGTTTGTTTTTATTGACAAATGTGCACAATTCTGTGCAAAACTGAGTTTTAATCATAACCGGCTATGTGGCATTAGTCGAGAATCGTAAATCCATACTTTTTCTCTTGGTCTTCCCAAAGCGGTGGAATATCGCTACGCATCAAAGTGCGCAGATAAAATTTAGGTGGCTGATGACCTTTCAAAATGGTGCGGATAATCGCCGGAGAAAGTGATGTTAATCTCAGTAGTCGGCTAAGGTAACCGGCATCAATATTTTCTTTTATGGAAACCTCGGCAATGCTACGGTGTGTCTGATCAATCATTTTTTGATATCTGAACCCGAGGCAAATTCCTTTAATCAGCTCATTATCAAAATGCGGATTGGCCATAATATTATCCGGTAAGTGTATTTCGGTGTGACCTTTATGTTTTACGAACGGAATAGGTAATACCGTTTGGTGTCCGCTCGTACTTTGAAGTAATGATTCCGATAAGAGACTTAAGCCTAAATCAGTCCAGTTAATCTCCATGGTCTCGTAATTTAATGTAACGCCGGTTATAAGCAACCGCATTAAAAGCAATTTATAACGGTCGGCAAGTTTATAAAGAACTTTTTCCGGTGTACGCAAAATCCTGAACAACTCCATTGTTTTGTTTGGTGCAACTTTTTCAATAAGGGCTTGGAATACTTTCGGATCTTGTAACAATTGCGACACGATTTTAATCATGCAATCGTCCATGGCAGCTTGCTGTACCGCGCCGTTGGTGCATCGGTGGTATCCGTGTGTCTTGGCAATATTTGAAGTGTAATAATACCGTTTTGTACCGTGCGCTTGACTGGCGGTCGGTGTCATTGATGCATGACAGCAACCGCAAGTCAAAAGACCACGCATAATCCCGACCTCATTATTATTAAATAAGCAAATACGTTGCGTTGACGGTCGTTTTTCGCTGACTTCCTGCGCCTCCATAAAAACTTCCTGGCTGACGATGCCTTCATGTTGCCCATCATAAACAATGTCTTTGTGCTTTATTTTGCCCATATAAATCGGGTTTTGTATCATTCTGTAGATTGCGGTGCGGGCAAGTTTTTTGTATCCTTTTTCTTCCATTAACTCGGATACGGCCTGGGCTGACTTATATTGTATATACATATCGTACATAAATCTGATTTCTTTGGCTTCCTCCGGTTTTATGACTAGTTTGCGATCAACCACTTCATATCCGTAAGGTACACCACCGCCCATCCATATACCTTTCTTTTTAGAGGCGGCAATTTTATCCCGAACACGTTCCGCGCCGATTTCACGCTCAAACTGTGCAAACGATAACAACATATTTAAGGTCAACCGTCCCATGCTATCGGCCGTGTTGAAGTTTTGTGTTACCGAAACGAATGAACATTGGTGTTTTTCAAAAACGTCAACCATCTTAGCAAAATCGGTAAGCGAGCGGGTAAGTCGGTCGATTTTATAAACCACAATCATATCGACTTTATTATCGGCAATATCTTTCAACAGCCGTTCCAGAGCCGGACGTTTCATGTTGCCGCCGCTGTAACCGCCATCGTCATAATGCTCGTCAATTAGCACCCAACCTTGATGCTTTTGGCTCTTAATAAAGTTTTCGCTTGCTTCGCGTTGAGCTTCCAATGTATTGAACTCTTTTTCCAAACCCTCGTCCGTAGATTTACGGGTATAAATTGCACACCTTACTTCACCCATGACTTAACTCCGAAAAATTCTTGTCCCGATACTTTACGTCCGGTTATCAGCTTGGCCAATGAACCGAGCGATTTATAAACTTCGCCGTCCATCTCAAAACCACCATCCGTCACTCGAATTTTATACGTTGCGCCTTTGTATTGTTTAACAATTTCTGTTCCAGTTACAAATTTATGCGGTTTTGCCAATTCCTTGATATCCATATTTTCGAGCATCTGCCGCGTTTTATTATCCAAACCGCCAAACCGCATCTCTTGCAATTTATGCGTAATGCGCCACACATAATATTCTTTACGCGTGGATGTGGTAGGAATGGCGATGAGTTTATCGTAATACGCTCGAAGCTCTTCATAAGAGAGTTGAGGAATTGCACGAAGATCGATGTTCATATCAATAACCTGCATTGTTTTGTCCTTTCTCTTGGTTTGTGCTGTTTTCTTCAATTAGGGTACTCACAGCCTCAAAAATTAAATCTATTAAATTATCCATTGGTTACCTCTCAGTAACAGCAATGCTTGGAATTTCTTCTTTATCCAGTAAAATCGATACTTTCCCGCCATTTTCTTGCTCTTCTAAGAGAATTTTTATGGCAATGCCGATAATATCGATAAATTCGTTAAACTCGCTGTTTGCTACCATTTGTTGTTTCCTTTCAACAGATAACATTCCCGCAAGTCGAAAAATCGTTCGGCACAATTTAAAATTTTTTTCAAAAAGTTATATTTTTTTGTAATTGAGACTTATTTGAAGAGGTCGTGTATCGGTGCATTAAAGTTAAAAAATGATTAAATAAACTAATAGATTGAAATATATTTTTTTTACGAATATAGGTGGTTTTGAGGGCTCAAAGTATCTGGTGGTAGGTTCGAGTTCTAAGTCGCCCACCAAATAAAAATACCACCTCTTGCAGGTGGTATTTTTATTTGATATGTGGTATGCTGTGGCTCGAACCGGAGACCGTCGTAGGCGCGAGGATAAAAACAACCTCAAAATGTTGTTTTTACCGCAAGCGGCGAAGTTTTCTTAATGAGTAAGGGAAGCGTCAGCAACCGCGACGAATTTAGAAAACGAGTGACCGAAGCGAGCCGCAGGCGAAGCAAGAAGAGTCCTACAGAACCCACCATAATAAAAAGAGGAAAGATATACTTCCTCTTTTTTTCTGTTTTAAAGACCGGTTAAAAGCCCAATGCTTGACAAAAGATGATTCTCATCGTATTATGTATATATTTGAAAGGAAGATTAAATATGATTGATTCGTCTAAAAATGGCAAAAAAATGGTTCAAGGAATACCTGCTGAGGATATTGACGTTGAATTGATGCAGAAACTTTATCTTGAGAATAGAGAACTGTTTCAACAGATTAAATTACTTCTGATAAATAAAAAATATACCAAAATATTGCCGACGGATATTATAGCTCGGATTGCCTGTGATCGAAAATTTCAACAAAAAATATTGGCTCTGAATGATGCTGAATATAACTTATTTATCAAATGTTTGAAAACGACACAGAGCCGCGGGGATAACTTGGTAACGGCCTCAGATAAATTAGTCAATGGTATCCTAAATTCGCAATTTTCCGAACTTGTTGCCGATTGTATAAAAAGTGGTTCGACAGATGTTGAAACTTTAAATATTTTACTTAATCAGGAAGAGAATTATTTCGGTATAAAGACCGTTACGCAAATGAATAATTATCCGGCTATAAAAAATTTGTTCTGCAATAAAATTTTGCACAATCCCGAAGATGAAACGTCTTTAACAGAACCTTTAATGCGCATGTCGCCGGAAGACCGCGTAAAATTCGCTCAGATAGAAAAAGAATTCGGTATAAGTTTATCACAGGCAAAATTATTGTGCCAAAAGTATGGGTATGGTATTCTTGTTTCTGATGAGATTATCTGCAATAATGAAATTCATAGCTATTTACAAAAACTGACCGATATTATTGAGGCAACGACAAATGAAGCCGTGCTTACCGTCAAAAACACATCTGAAAACAGGAAACAACCATTGACATTTGAAGAGATTGATACTTCAATCCGGCGCCAATTTACTGATAGCTACAATCAGGCGTTTTATAAGCCGAACGGTCAAGATAAAATTGCGGTTGAAACAATTAACGGTAAAACCATTGATATCTATGATGCCGGTGTGGAATTTACCATGTGTGCTCATGTAGTCGGAGCATTTTCTGCTTCGGATGAATGTATTAAAGCTCAAGAAAGATGGAACACATCTGTTCGGCAAAGCCATGTATTTTGTACTAGGCTTATTGCTAATGAGGCACTGGAAGTTGCCAAAGAAGGTGCTCTTTGCTACGGATTTACGAATTTTGATCCTGATGCGCTTATTGCATCGGCTCCTTGGGATATGGCATCCATAGAAAACAATCTGACTTTTAATACCGTCGGGGATATGGATGAACAAAAAACTATGCGCGGGTGCGAAGGTTCCGGTGCACGTTTTTTAACCCCGAGAGAACACATAAATCAGATCAGAAGGGACGGCTCAGAAACAAATTGGGATCGCTTTAATTCGGACGGTTCCAGAAAACAACCGAGCTATATTGTGTTTATCGCTGATA
>ONQU01000006.1 GCA_900320035.1 uncultured Rhodospirillaceae bacterium
CCGCAGATCTAACCATTGATAAGGTTATCTTTAAAAGCATTCCGATTGATGAGGTTGCTATTAAAATAACAACAAAAGAAGATGCTCTGAATGTTGAAAAATTTATTATAAAGGATGTGCTGGGTACTCAAGTAACCACCGACGCTTCCATTCAGGGTTTGGAAAATGCAGAGCCGTATTTTGCAGAATTTAATTATAGTTTGGTAACGAATAATATTTCTCCACTTATCAACAAATTAAGTTTGGTTTTACCGCAATGGAGTATTTTTAAAGATAAACCGATGCAAGCCACAGGGACAATTAAGGGTAATTTGCAAGAGGCAGAAATTGATGCCTCAACAACGCTGAAAAATACAATCTTTAATTACAAAGGTAAGATTGCCCAAAAGGATACTTTTGAATTTGACGGTTTCGGTGAATTGAAGTCAACTGGCTTTAGCGAATTAGTCAACAACTTAGGGGGACATTGGGAAAAATTAAAGAATAACAGTGCTATTAATTGCCGCGGTTATCTGCAAGGAAAGCCACAAGATTGGTCATTTAATGAAGCACAATGTGTTTTAGGGACGGCAAAGTATGATGGACACCTGAATTTGCGTAAAGACCAAAACTTATCTTATATCAGCGGAAAGATTGCTGCTACGGAATTTGACTTGGCTAATGTGATAGACGTGCAGAATTTCAAAACCACAGCGGAAAAAAATTTGGTTTATGTTGATGACTTTATGACACGCCCTGTCTTTAATCGCGATATTTATAATTTTGATGTCTATCGTAAAATTGTTATGGATATAGATTTTTCAGCGGCGCAGTTGCTTTTCGGTAATAAAATGCTCCAAAATGTAGGAACGCACATCAAAAATGAGCAGAGTATCATGAATTTGGAAAACTTGGAATTTATATATCAACAGGCCAAATATGCAGGAAAAATACAAATCGATTATACGAAAGAACCAAAGTTGCAGGCTCAAATCAGCGGCCAAAATATAAAACTGGATAACATCGGCGGCAAAATATATAAGCTGGTTTCAGATTCCGCTCAAGCTGCCTTTAACATTGAATCTTCCGCTGTATCGGCCGAAGAAATGATAAAAAATTTAACCGGTACCGTTACCTTTGAAATAAACGATTTAGGTGTTGACGGTATTGATTTACCGGCAATAGAAAAAGATTTACAGGAAAGAATTTATTCTAAAGGTTTGTTCCAAATGGTGCGTGACAATTTACAACGCAACCATACCGATTTCAAGCAATGTAAAGGCAATATAAAAATTCAAGACGGTATCTGGTTATTTTCCGATACGATTTGTGAAAATGACACTGTCACTGTGAACGTAGAAGGACAAGACGATATCAATAGTTGGCAAATAAATAATAATTTGCTTGTTAAGTTTACAAACTTAAGCAATCTGCCTCCATTGCAATTTACTTTCAGTGGTATGTTAAACAAACCGACGCTTGATGTTAATGTGGAAGAAATCTCAAAACAATACGATGCCCACTGGGAGCAGGTCAAGCAAGAGGAGCAAGCAAAACAAGATGCCATACAACAAGACTTAAATTCACAAATGGATAAGGCACAAGAAAATATTGACGCGCTATCAGAGCAAATTAGTCAATTATCGTCTTTATTGGAGAAATATCAAAATGCAACAACAGAACAAGAGTATGTTGCTTGGTATCAGCAAAAAATTGATTATCTGCAATCTGTAGATGGTAAAATCGAAGAAATGAAAATGATTGCACGCCAAGCAGATTGGCAACTTGATGATGTTGAAAAAATCAACCAACAATGCACTAAATATACACAAGATTTGGATAAAATAAAAACCGAATTACAGATAAAATATAAGCAAGATTTAAATAAACAAACCAAAACAATGCAAGAAGAAGTCCGCCGAATTAAAGATAATAACAGCGAAATTTACAGTGTTTATCTGACGCAAGTTGAAGAAAAATTTTCCCAGATTATTCGCTATGATGCCACGCAAAATCCGGCTAATGATAAAGATTTGCAAGATTGGCAAGAAAAAATGACACAAGCACGCGATGCATTTTGGAATATAAGTTATCAAGTCAGTGATGCGTTTATGCAAGTGTATGCCTTAGATGCGGCGGAAGATTTGCGCAAGGCCTTGGATGGATTGCGGCCGCAAGTGGAAGAAATGAAAATGAAGACAGAGCAAATGAAAGCAACACGTGATGCGATATTTGCTCTTTTAGATAAAAAAATTGAAGTCTTACAAAAAGTTGAAGCAGAGAAAAAAGAACAGCAACAAGCCATTGAAGAAGAAAAACGCCGCCTTAATCAAGATAATTTATTAATTGAAACCGAAGATGTTGCTCAAACGGAACAAAACAGTTCACCGGTTGTTATTACAGAAAAAGCGATAGATAATAATCCTGTCAGTCCGGAAGCAGAAAAAACGCAGCAGCCGACATTGCGTGCGGTTGACGAATCCGTTGTTTTGGGAGGTGCTCGTGGAACAATTTCACAAGCGTATGAAAAACAACCGATTAAATCTAAGCCCAATCCGCCTTCCGGATTGTTGCGCACAATTGAAACAAATAATGAGTTGGAGCAGGTCAGTGGAACAATAATCAGCAGATAAACATTATTAAATAATTCTACGCTTCTCTTGTTTAGGGTAAAAAGTGAATATATACTTATAGATGTGAAAATAACCAAAGGAGTATTAAGATGATTAGAAAACCAGAAGTATGTGTGTTACCGGTTGCGGGTTTATCAACACGCAATTTACCAACAACTAAAGTTTTGCATAAAGGCTTTATGACGCTCAATAATCTGCCGGTTATTCAATATGCTGTCAATAGTTGTGCCGAAGCCGGAATAAAGGAAATTGTTTTTATATACAGCGATGATGCTTGTAAGAATATGTTTGCCAAATATTATACGCCGGCGCCGGAATTGGAAGCCCGTTTGAGCGCACCGAGTAAGGCTGAATTATTAAAAGCGGTGCAAGATATTATTCCGGCAGGTATGAAATTTTCATTCGCTTGTCAGAATGAACCGAAAGGTAATGGTCATGCTGTTTTGATGGCTAAAGATATTGTTGGCGAGCGCGATTTTGCCGTGATGTGGGTGGACGATGTATATATTAACCGCAACGGTGCGGGAATGATGAAACAACTGTGTGATGTTTATGCTCAACGGGGCGGAATTGTTGAAAATATTATGGAATGTAAGCGCGAAGATATGGTGCGCTATGGAGCTTTAATTGGTGCTGAGCGTGAAGGAAACATCGTGCGCGCCACCGGATTGATTGAAAAGCCTAAGTTGGAAGAGGTGCCGTCAAATTATGCTTCTATGGGACCATATATTTTGCCTAACGAAATTATGAAAATTTTACCGGAAGTTACCAAGGGATCTAATGGCGAAATTAACTTAACCGATGCTCTCAATTTAGCGGCTGAGCGCGGCATGCCACTATATGGCGTTTTAACCGAGACCATACGCTACGATTGTGGTACCAATGCAGATTTATTAAAGGCAAATATCAAATTAGCTTTAGAAACAACGCCGGAATTACGTGCATATACGCAAAAGATATTACAAGATTTGGCCTAAGTTTATTTCACCGTATGTATCTCATCGGTCCAGTCAGACAACATTTCATCTAAGCGTTGATTGTTGACTGTTTCGCCGCGGCTGATATGCTCTAAATCGATTACATACTCTTGGATTATGCGGGTATGAATATCGGTATTTTCATCAATTTGAGGTATCGGCATTTTATCTTCTGCTTTATTTTTAGTTTCGGCAACTGATGATTTTGCGATATTTTCTCCTACATTTGCCGTTGTTTTGACCTTTTCTTTATTCTTATTTAATCTGGCAAGTGTTTCGGCTTCTTTTTGTGCTTTTAATTTTTCGTATTTTTGCAATCGCTCTTGGCGCTGTTGTTCTTCAAGCTGTTTTTGTTTAGCGGCTTCAATTTGCGCTATGCGCTCTTGTTCCATTTCAACGATGATTGGTGCTTGTTGCCCTTGATATTGCATCTGTTTAACATCCGGCAATTTTTCCGGTGCAGGTTGCTTTTTTAAGGCACCGGCAGGAACAAAAAAATCCGGTGTTTTATCCGTGCGATAAAAGCTCTCCGTTACTTTGGCAACACTTGATGAAATTAAAAATACTGTTATTAAGAGCAAAAATCTACGCATTAAAAATCTCCTAAATGTATTTTATATCATGAATCATTAACGCAGATTTAACAAATGCCGATTATTATTTTTACTAAAGAGGTAAAAATGCGTTTTTTAGTGCTTTGGTGTTTTTTGTGTTTTGGGTGGTCTACTTCGGTTAGAGCCGCATCATACGAGTTTATGCAACGTGAATGTGCTAAAAAAATGGCAGATAATCCGCCGCAGATTGTGGTTGAATACAGTTTTGGTAAACTCAGTATTGATACCACAAAAAATGCCGATGAGTTGATTGAATTGGCTCATGAATTTAACCCTAAAAATAAAAACACCGGCAATATGCAAGGCCTAACCGGTTTAAAATTTGCGACCAAACTAAATATTGAGACACTCACCGAAGAAATCGGTAAAAATGATGTTTGCATGATGCCGCAAACCGTGCGTTTA
>ONQU01000034.1 GCA_900320035.1 uncultured Rhodospirillaceae bacterium
AATCCCACCGAGCTCACCAATAAAAAGACCACCCGGGAGGGTGGTTTTTTTGTTGGCATGAGCGAGCGGATGGGTTCATCAGGTTCATCGTCAAAAGTAGGGCAGGGAATAAAAATTATAGGTTTATCACCAGCAAAAGCGAGAATTGGCGAGAAATTTTAAATTGAAAAAAACATTTGCCATTTTCTTTTAGTTTTGTTATACTGCTTAGCAATTGATTGTTGAAAAAAACTTAATTAGGGTGTTTTGATAAATGGCCGAACAAAATGAAGCGTCGATTGATGATATCATAAAATCTATCCGCGAAGCGATTGTCGCCAAAGAGCGTAAGCAATATTTCCAGTCTTTTTATCCGGCCGGAACTAAGGTTTTACAACCACAAAACGATATATTTGAACTTTCGCGCAATATGTTGGTCAAGCGTGAAGATATCCCTTATCAACTCGGCGTTTGGAGTTTTGATGACGTTGCAAAAAAAATGATGAAGAAATATCGTACTTATTTCAACGATCGCCCGCAAAATAATGACCAAGTCGGGGTCCGAGTGCGCGTAAAGAAAGACGCTTAAACCTTGTCTGACGGCGCGACTTTCTCAAGCTTTTTTGATTTTAAATGTTAATGTTAAAAAAATAATAGGAAATAAAAATGTTAGAAAAAAATTATAATCCGCAGGGAATGGAAGAAAAAATTTATGCTAAGTGGGAAAATGACGGTGATTTTAAGCCGGATATGCGTTCTGATAAAGATGCGTTTGCAATTGTCATTCCGCCTCCAAATGTAACCGGTTATCTGCATATGGGGCACGCACTTGACAATACTTTACAGGATATTTTAATTCGCTACAACCGTATGCTTGGCAAAAAAGTACTTTGGCAGCCAGGAACCGACCATGCCGGTATTGCCACGCAAATGGTAGTTGAAAAGCAATTAGCAAAAGAAGGTATTTCGCGTCATGACTTAGGCCGTGAAAAATTTGTGGAAACGGTATGGAAATGGAAAGCTCATTCCGGCGGAACCATTTGCAAGCAATTGCGCCGCTTAGGTGCTTCATGTGATTGGAGCCGTGAGCGTTTTACCATGGATGAAGGCTTATCACACGCCGTTCGCAAAATTTTTGTTTCACTTTACAAGGACGGACTTATTTATAAAGCAAAAAAACTGGTAAACTGGGATCCTAAATTGGAAACCGCCGTTTCTGATTTGGAAGTCGTACAAACCGAAACCATCGGCAAAATGTATTACTACAAATACCCGTTGGAAAACAATCCTAATGAGTTTATTCATATTGCCACCACGCGTCCGGAAACCATGTTCGGCGATACGGCAGTAGCGGTATCAAAGGATAATCCGAAATTGGCACATCTCATCGGTCAAAACTGCATTTTGCCGATTGTTAATCGCGTTATTCCGATTATTAGCGATGAACACGCTGATCCGGAAAAAGGAACCGGTGCAGTGAAAATTACACCGGCTCATGACTTTAACGACTTTGAGGTCGGACGTCGCCATAATTTGCCGATGATTAACATTTTAAATCCGGATGCCACGCTTAATGAAAACACGCCATATAATGGTATGTCTACACAAGAAGCCCGTATCAAGACTATTGAAGAATTAACCAAACTGGGCTTAATGGAAAAAATTGAAGATCACCCGATGGTTATTCCGTATGGCGAGCGCAGTGGCGCTGTCATTGAGCCATATATGACCGACCAATGGTTTGTTGATGCGCCGAAATTGGCGGTGGAAGCTCGCCGTGCGGTTAATGATGGCGAAATGGAATTTGTTCCGGCAACTTATAAGAAAACCTATTTTGAATGGATGAATAACATTCAACCGTGGTGTATTTCCCGCCAATTGTGGTGGGGACACCAAATGCCGATATGGTATGGTCCGGACGGCACAATTTTCTGCGAAGAAAATGAAGAAGAAGCTCAAGCCGCCGCCGATAAACACTATGGTAAGCATGAAGAATTAACTCGTGAAACTGATGTTTTAGATACATGGTTTTCTTCGGGTTTATGGGCTTTTTCAACGCTTGGCTGGCCGGAAAGTACCGAATATTTAAAAACCTTCTACCCGACTTCGGTTTTGGTGACCGGTTTTGACATCATCTTTTTCTGGGTAGCGCGAATGATGATGATGAGCATGTATATGATGAAGCGCGTTCCGTTTAAAAAGTGCTATATCCATGGTCTGGTTCGTGATGAGCAAGGGCGCAAAATGAGCAAATCTAAAGGCAACACGGTTGATCCGATGGAAACTATTGAAAAATATGGTGCCGATGCTTTGCGCTTTTTCATGGCTTCGTCAGAAACGCAAGGTCGCGACATTAACCTCTCTGATTCGCGTATTCAGGGCTATCGTAATTTTGCCACCAAGCTATGGAATGCGGCACGCTTTTGTGAAATGAATCAATGCTATAGCGTTAAAGATTTCGATATTAAAAATGCTAAATTGGCCATCAATAAGTGGATTATCACCAAAGCTCAGGAGGCCACGAAAGATGTTACCGATAATTTGAATAATTATCGTTTTTCTGATGCCGCTAATGCTGTTTATCAGTTTGTTTGGGGTACTTTCTGCGATTGGTATATTGAATTAACTAAGCCGATTTTCTATGGCGAAAATGCCGCTGACATCGCTGAAACGCGCGCGGTTGCGGCGTGGGTTTTAGACCGCATTTTAATTATTTTGCACCCGTTTATGCCGTTTATAACGGCTGAATTGTGGCAAAATTTAGCCACCCGCAATACCAAACTGATTAAAACCGCATGGCCGGTTAATGAAACAATAGATACTGCCGCTAAGGAAGAAATTGATTGGGCGGTAGATTTTATTTCTGCTATCCGTTCATTGCGTGCGGCAATGAATTTACCGGCTGGTGCTAAATTGCACGTTTACGCTAAGGCTTCAGACAAGGATTTAGCCGTTTTGGAAAAACAAAACAAGCTGATTTGCACTTTGGCTCGTTTGGAAACCTTAGAGCCGCTCGGTGATAAAGAAATCAGCAAGGATATGGTGCAAACGGTTTGCCGCGATGCCACGATTTTGATTCCGCTTAAGGGTGTGGTAGATTTTGCGGCGGAACGTGAACGCCTGAGTAAGGAATTGGATACCTTGAATAAAAACTTAGAGGGCTATGCACGTAAATTGAGCAACGAAAGCTTTGTGGCAAAAGCGCCGGCAAATGTGGTGGCTGAAGAAAAACGCCGCCAGTCGGAAGCTATGGAAAACAAAGCTAAAGTTGAAGAAGCTCTCGCTCGTATTGCTAATTTTTAAGGAGATAATTTAATGAAAAAAATCATTTTATGTTTAGTTGCCGTATGCTTTATGAGTGCTTGCGCCACCGACCCTTATACCGGTGAAAGCAAAGTTTCTAAAACCGCGTGGGGAACCGGAATCGGTACGGCAGTTGGTGCCGGTTTGGGCGCTATTATCGGCGGCGAAAAAGGCGCGCTTATCGGTGCCGGCATTGGAGCAGCAACCGGTGCGGCAACCGGTGGCTATATGGATATTCAGGCCAATAAACTTCGCCAAGAATTAGCCGGTACCGGTGTCCAAGTAGCGCGCGATGGTGATAATATTCGTTTAATTATGCCAAACAGCATTACCTTTAACACCAATGAATCGACATTAAAAATAACCTCTAACAAGGTTTTAGACTCGGTTGCTTTGGTGGCTAAAGAATATGATAAAACTAAGTTGCAAATTGTGGGTTATACCGACAGCACCGGTAATGATAAAATCAATATTCCGCTGTCACAGCGTCGGGCTTTGGCCGTGGCTAATTATTTGGCTTTGCGCGGTGTAGCATCCGAACGCTTAAATGCGTACGGTGCCGGTGCACAAAACCCGATTGCCTCAAATGCCACAGAGGAAGGTAAAGCGCAAAATCGCCGTGTTGAAATCATGCTGATTAACGCGCAATAATTCATTGTTTCAGAAAAACGACGTTTTTCTCTGCAAAACGGAGAAAGCGTCGTTTTTTGATGTTGTTTTTTATAATGTCTTCCCTCTCAGCTGCGCTATTTTATACAGTCATCCCTCGCCGAGGCGGAACGCCGAGCGCGTCCCGGAATCTTCGAATTTAAAAGCCTACAAATCAGCAATGGCTTGCAAAGCCGCCCGCGCCCCGCAACCGGCGGCAATTACCGCTTGCCGATACGGATTGCACACATCGCCGGCGGCATAAACACCTTGAATATCGGTAGCATTACCTTGCGGTTTGACCACAATATAACCACCGGCATCTAAGTGTAAATAGCGACGAAACATTTCAGTGTTCGGATGATGCCCGATTGATACAAAAACCCCTGACACATCAAGGTATTTTTTCTTATCGCTTTTCACATTGCGAATCCTAATACCGGTGACTTCCAACGGATTATCGGTGCCGATAATTTCATCAACCACATTGTTCCAAAAAATGGTGATTTTGCGATTTTCAAACAGTCGCCGTTGCAAAATATGCTCCGCGTTAAATGAGTGACGCCGATGAATGAGATAAACCTTCTCCACGTAGTTGGTTAAATATAAAGCTTGCTCTAATGCCGAATTACCACCGCCAACCACCGCCACTTCTTTGCCGCGATACAAAAAGCCGTCACAAGTGGCACATGATGAAACGCCATGACCGATATATTTTTGCTCACTCGGTAAACCAAGCCATTTCACCGAAGCGCCGGTGGCAATAATGATTGACTTCGACATAAATGAATTACCGCTGGCCGAACTGCACACAAAAGGCCGATCATAGAAATCAACTTCGGTAATTTCATCATCGATAATTTTCACCCCTAAATTAACGGCCTGTTGGTGGATTTTTTCCATCAAATCATAACCGGTGAGCGGCTCGCTAAATCCCGGAAAGTTTTCGACAATACTTGAGCGAATGAGTTGTCCGCCTTTTTGCGCACCGGCCACAATCAAAGCGTTAATTCCGGCTCGGGCGGCATAAATACCGGCGGTATAACCGGCCGGTCCCGACCCTATAATCAGTAAGTCCGACTTATATTCTGCCATTATTTTCTCCTTGCTCATAAAAAATAATTGGCTTTAGATAAAATTCAATGGGAACGTCCTGTAAATCTTGTTTTTCATAGTGGTGTAAAGACTATTTTAACATTTTTGCTTTAATCTTAAGGGCAAAAGAGTATCAGAGCGAGGAAAAATGAAAAAATTCTACATCATTTTGGGGCTGATTGTAACGCTGATTATCAGTGGCTGCATGGGTCGTCCACAATCCATAACGGAAGATTTATATGGCCTCACGCCGCATTGCCGGCACGAAACAACCATTGCCGTATATAGCAAAGATGGTATGCACACCTATCCGGGCTGTGCCGATTACGATTATGATTATCAGCCGACCGGCGAACTCAGCGAACACGACTTTCCGCAGGTGCCAAATAATAAATATGATGCTAATCAAGTGGTTCTGGAAAACTTAAACACGCGTGTTCTGGCTTATTGCCGCGGTACAGAGGCAGAAATCGATGCATGTGTCGCTGTTTTGGAAGACTCTTGCTATGTTCGCATCACGGAAATTCCGCACATGGCCGCTAAATACGATAAACTCAAAATTGGCACTTATCCGACCAGACGCTGGCGTAATGGTGAAGACGTACCGAGGTGGTAAACATGTTAGCACGCGTTAACACCATAGCATTCAACGGACTTTCAACCTTAGATGTCGATTTGCAACTGCAAATCACATCCGGTATGCCGGTGTTTTCGATTGTCGGTCTGCCGGATAAAACCATTGCCGAAAGTCGTGAACGCGTGCGCGCGGCCTTGAATACACTCGGTATAGAATTGCCGGCGAAGCGCATCATTATCAACTTAGCTCCGGCCGATTTGTTGAAAGAAGGTTCGCACTTCGATTTACCGATTGCCTTAGCTATGCTAGCCGGTTTGGGCGTTGTTCCGGCAGAAGAAGTTAATCATTATTTGGTCATTGGTGAGCTCGGTTTAGATGGGCAAATTCAGCCGGTTAACGGGGTTTTACCGGTTGCTATTCATGCACAAAGACGCCATCTGGGTTTAATCTGCCCGCAAGCACAAGGCAGCGAAGCGGTTTGGTCCGGTCTCAAAGATATTATCGCCGCACCGAGTTTGTTGGCGCTCATCAATCATTTGAAAGGCGTTCAGCAATTACCGGCACCGGTGGCAAAGCAAAAAAAGAGCCGCACTTCCGACTTGGATATGGCCGATGTCAAAGGTCAGGAAACCGCAAAACGTGCCATGGAAATTGCCGCGGCCGGCGGTCATAATATGCTGATGGTCGGTACGCCGGGCGCCGGTAAATCAATGCTAGCAGCGCGTATGGTTACAATTTTACCACCACTGACAACCGAAGAAGCTCTAGAAACATGTATGATCCATTCAATTGCCGGTGAACTCAAAGATGGCGAAATCAGTTTTGACCGCCCTTATCGCGATCCGCACCACAATGCCTCAACACCGGCTTTAATCGGTGGTGGTCGCAAAGGTATTCCGGGCGAAATTTCATTGGCCCATAACGGTGTGTTGTTTTTAGATGAATTACCGGAATTTAATCGTTCTACTTTAGAGGCCTTACGCCAACCGATTGAAACCGGCTATGTTTCAATTTCACGGGTTAATTGCCATACTCAATATCCGGCTAATTTCCAGCTGATTGCCGCGATGAATCCTTGCCGCTGCGGCTATTTTGGCATCAACGGGCAAGAATGCACCAGAGCACCAAAATGCGCTGAAGAATATCAATCACGTATTTCCGGTCCGCTGATGGATCGCTTTGATATTCATATCCAAGTACCACCTGTCAGTCCATGGGATATGTCGGAAATCAAAAGCGGTGAAAGCTCGGCGGTTATTCGTGAGCGGGTTATTGCCGCCCGAAAAATTCAGCGGCAGCGTTTTGCAGATATGGGGTTAAAAAATTTATATACCAATTCACAGCTCAAAGGCGATGCGTTAGAACAAGTTACGCAACTTGCCGATGATGCTAAACAATTATTAGTGTCCTTTGCTGATAAGATGAAACTATCGGCGCGGGCTTATCATCGCACATTAAAGTTGGCAAGAACAATTGCGGACTTGCAAAATGAAAAAAATGTGTCTAAGATACACGTAGCAGAGGCGTTGTCATACAGATATGTTATGCCGTCCAAACAGGTTTAGGAGAAAACAAATGAATAAACAAAACAAAATATTAATCGCGGTTGCTGCTTTGCTTGGCAGTAGTGCCTTAATCGGTTCGGTGAATGCTCAGCAGGGTTATTATGCCGCAAACGGTGCTTATCGCGACGCAAGCAGCTTTGAACAAAAGTTTAGCGGTCCACGCACCATGCAGCCTAATGTTCCGCAAGTGCAAAATTTACCGCAAGGTGTCGCTGTGTATCAAGCTGTACCTTATCAGGCTTATGAACCGGCACCGCAAATTGCGCCGGTAGCCGAATCGGAACCGGTTGAGGATCGTGATGGTAGTTTATTCCCGGGCGGCCCATGCAAAACCTGCTCTAAAGACGGTAGCTTATTCGGCGGCAGTCCTTGCAAATCTTGCTCTAAAGACGGCAGTTTATTCCCTGGACCTTGCAAAAAGTGTGAAGAACGCCGCATTGAATATGTCAGCTCACCGGCCATTCAAAATTATGTTATGTACACACCGGTGGTTTATGAAGCAATGCATCGTGATTGCTGTGCTATGGCACCGTTAGCATTGGACCATGTTGATTTCCGCATTAAAAACACGGGTATCGATGGCCCATATAGCAGTCACGTCGGCAACTATCGTTTCCGCATTTTCGGATGCCGCCGCTTCAGCAAAGAAGCTACTTTAAACAGCGGTCGCATTATGGAAAAGAATATTAAGTTTGCCACTGTGTTTGAAGAAGCAACATCTGATTGCTATAAAGTTTTGCCAATGCCAAAAGATTTATGCTTGCAAACCACGCCGATTGAATTACCGGAATATGTCTTAACGGCAGAAATTACCGACTATTTCATGAATATTTGTGATGAATATGATTGGGATAATGCCCAAAAGAAGGACCAACGTGATGGCACTTCAGAAATGACGGTGGTTTGGCGCTTAATGGACTTAACCAGAACCAATGTTTATTGGAAAGGTGAAAGCACCGGATATGGCGAACTTTATCATGGTGAAGTTAACGGCGAAGTTAAGCTCATTGAACGTGCGTTTGCAGATGCCGTCAGTAACTTGCGCGCTCTCCCGGGGTTTGAAGATCAGCTGATGAAGCGGGTTGATCCGATTTCTTTGGCAGCCCAACGTAATGAATTAGTTGAAGAAGAACGTGCTTTGAATCCGATGAAATGCGGCTATTTAAAGCAGTATGAATGCGCTAAAAATTGCGAAATCAGCCGTCCTGGTGTTGATATTTCGCAATGCTGTCCGGTAAGCAGTTGTGGTTGTGCTTCTCCGCAACCATGCGCCAATGGCGGTAGCTGCGGTTGCGGTTGTGCTCCTCAACCGATTGAAGTGACACCAATGCCGATTATTGAAACCGGTGCAGTTATTGACACGCATGAAATCGTTGAAACCTGCATTGATGAAAATGGTAATGTTCGTGCCGACGGTCAATGCCAAGTTGTTGATGATACTTGGGTCGATACCGGTGATGTCAGCGCGTTAGAAAACTTATGTATTGTAACGGCCAATCCGTGCCAAAATTTAACGCCGGAAACCGTTTATCGGATGCGCTCGTCAATTGTACAAATTGATAGCCCGAATGGTCGTAAAGGCGCTGGCTTGCTTATTTCTGATCGCTTTGTTTTAACCTCTGGTGATTTGGTTGATCCAAACAGCAATATTTATAAAATCAAGACAATTCAAGGTTTTGAAATGACTGCCCGTGCTGTTCGCGTTAATCCGAGCAAAAATACGGCATTGTTGATGCTTGATCAACCAACTGAATATACACCGCTTGCTTTAAATTTAAGTTTGCCGGAAGTCGGCCAAAATGGTTATTTGACACTTGGTTTATTAGACGTTAAAGATTTCAAAGATGGTGAAAACTATCTGGAAAACAGCGCTAAAATTGAAGGCTATCGTTATACCGAAGAAAAAGGTGCAGAAATTTTAGCTAATACATTTATTCAAAATGTCACGGTTGGCGGCGGTCTGTTTTATAAAGATTGTACATTGAATGGCCTTGCCCACTCTGGCATTCGTACCAACGAAGGCTTAGATACATTCATTCCGACCGAAACAGCATTACGTAGCTTGGGTATTTGTATTTGTGGTCAAGAGTATGTTGAAGAAAGCCCTTGGCAGCAAACAGTTTATAAACCGGTAACTGAACAAATTAAAACTGTTCAAAAGGCACCGGAAGAAATGCCGAAAAAGGAACGCAAATAATTATATAAGCCCCCATGCGTGGGGGCTTTCTAAAAGGTCAGAAAAATATGGTAAAAAACAAAATAAATGAATTAGGCCGCTCAATGATTGAAATGCTGGGTGTTTTGTCGGTGGTCGGTGTTATATCAGTCGGCGGCATCAAAGTCATATCCGGCGCTTTACAAGGCCAACGTTTTACACAAGCAATTACTGACGCAGCCCAATTAGCCGATGACGGTCGCCGACTCGTTTGTGACTACCGCGATGATACCGGTTATTCCGGCGGTGCCACCCCCGTTTCTTATGGCATTTTCCTTTATAAATCCGACAAATATCCCCATAATTTAACCTATGATACAACCAACAATGTTTATACAGGTGAAATGGATATGACCTATGCTGTCAGCACAGTTAATACCAACGGTGCTTTTAAAATAACAATCAGCGGTATTCCGCAAGAATTATGTATTCGTATGGCCAGTAATGATTGGGGTTCAAGAAATTCCAGCGGCTTTAGTGGTATAAAAATCAACAGCTCAACGACGTCAACAACCGTTTTAAGCATTGCCGATGCCACCGCCGCCTGCTCTCCGAACAGCAACTCTATTGAGCTTTCATACAGAGGCTGCGAATAGCAAATTGTTAACTAACATAAAAAAGGATAAAAAAATGTATCAAAGTAACCAAAACGGACGCTCAATGATTGAAATGCTCGGCGTATTGGCTGTCATCGGTATTTTAACCACCGGTGGCTTTAATTTAGTGATGAAGACGCGTATGCACCAAGCAATTAACGAAACAACGGACACCATAACCTCTTTAGCCTCTAAAGTGCGTCAAATAATTCGTGATTATCAATTAGATAATCCATCGGCAGCAGCTAATACCAGTATGAAAGCTTATGTTATTACCGCTAATGCTTATCCGGATTCTTTAACCGACACAGATTGGACCGATCGCAATGATGTTACCTATGATGTTATCTATGTCGGAACAACACCGGTGTTTTGGGTAACGGCCACAGGTTTAAGCGAAGAAATGTGCCTACATCTGTCAAACGGTAATTACGGCACCAACGCATCGAGCGGTTTTATAGGTTTAACCTACACTTCAACAGGAGATACTTGCACTAATACCAAATCGGCCCCGGTCCCGCTCAGCGTGGCAGTAACTTGCTGTTCACCAACAACAAACCCAACCGGCGCAATGAAATTCGGTTTCAGATAAAAAGATTACCTTTACTGATAATTGGTTTAAGTCTGATTGAAAAAGCAATAATAAGCCATAAATATACACTGTTCGGTTGAACGGTGGTGTTTTTGAGCAATCAAATTCTAAATCGTCCAACAGAAACGTCGCCTTGACGTCTGAGGCTAAGGAATTTTTTTGTAAAGTCCTTTACCATCAATGTCAGCGTGATAAGTTCGTGTGTAAGTCCTTAAGACATGGCCCTGATAGTATTATCAACCGGTCCAAGCGTCTTGAGCTTGAGGCGAACTTAGAAGGAGGCCGGCCAATAGGGTTGGAGCCTCCTTCTTGTTTTTTATTGTGAACGATACATAAAAGTCGCGTGACAAAAGCTTTTCGCTATTTTACTCTATCGTTAGTATAATATATTGAAAGGTCGTCGTGATATGCCGTATTTACTTGCCTTATTACTGATATTTAGTTCTTTCCCGATTCAGGCAGCAGAGAATCCGCAACTAACCACAATGGAATCGGAAGAGAACGCTACAACCGATGAAGCAACAACACAGCAAACGGAACAATTGCCTCAAACACCGGAGGTTTTTAATGTTTTTACCCCACAATTTATGAATGCTCTGCGCAAATGTAAATCGGCTCAAGAATCTAATCAGTTTGATAATGCCGCAAGCACAATACAAATTATCGAGCGAAAAGATGAAAAATGTCACCTGCGTTATGCTGAATTTGACTTATATGTGCCGTTCGATGTTTTGCCTAACATTCACGGCTTTGATGATTTGCAAACGTTGCTGCGTAATCCAGAAATTGCACACTATAATTTTCAGCCGCAATATATTTATAACGGTCTGTTATACGCTCTTAATTCATGCGCTCAAAAAAGGGACTATCTCGGCATTGAAAAGAAAGAAAAACGCGATAACAAGCAAATTAAGCAAGGTCTGGAAGCGGAATTTGCTAATGATGTTTGTACTGTTTATTTAATCAGCGAGTTAGAGGTTGAAAATGTGCGTCAAGATTATACCGTTACTTGCCGAATTGATACGGCAACCATTGCCAACCTCTTAAATTACTATCGTGAACTTTTAGATAAATACGGTGAAAAACGCTTTATGGCACAAGGCAAAATGCGTGTCCGCTCGGAAGTTGAAAATGAGCAAACCCGCCAAGCTGATGACGAACTGATGTTTTTTATGCAACAAAAAGGCCTTTGTGAATAAACAATTAAACTGGTTTTTAACAAGGCTTTGTAATTTTTTCTTTGATGAAGGATACTAATTTTTCCGGCTCATCCCATACCACTGCAATGTCCAAAACATTGATATACTTTTGCATAGAAGGTGGAATTTTTACAAAATCCTTGCCGGTGGTATAAATTTCAGCCCCTAAATCATGCGCCATTGCCACCAGCTTTTCTAATTCTGCCTTGCTGTAAAAATGATGATCCGGAAAATCAACCGTTTTAACCACATTAAATCCTTGCATCGTCAACGTATGATAAAATTTCTGCGGATGACCAATACCGGCAAAAGCTAAAATATTCGGCTGCGTAATCGTTGTTTGCACGGCTTCGGTATGCCCGAAAAACACCGGTAAATTACTGCGCTCTGCCAGATGATGCTTATCTTTGCCTAAAATAATCAGCGCATCGGCACGCTTAACACCGTCAGCAAGTGTTTCTCTTAATGGTCCGGCGGGAATAATTTTGCCATTGCCGATGCCATAGTGTCCGTCAAACACTAAAAACGACAAATCCTTGGCTAAACTCGGATTTTGAAAGCCATCATCCATAATAACCACATCAGCCCCCTCTATAATAGCAAGCTGTGCGCCTTGGTAACGGTCGGCATTCACCACCACCGGTGCTTGCTTAGCCAACAACAGCGGTTCATCACCCACCTCACGCGCTGAGTGTTTTTTATGATTCACCACCACATTTTGCAACTTTCCGCCATAGCCGCGACTTACAAAGAAAGGGTGAAACATTTCTGTTTCCATCATCTTTGCTAACGCAATAGCTACCGGTGTTTTACCGGTCCCGCCGGCGGTAATATTACCCACACAAATAACCGGCACACTGACTTTAGGGGCTTTGTGCACCTTTAAGCGCAATTGCGTTAACACCCCATATATCCAACCGAAAGGCGCCAAAAGTTTGGAAATAAAAGAATTTGCTTGCCAATATTTAGGTGTTTTCATCAACCATATATCCTTGAATTTTTTCCACAATACCATCAAGCACTTTAGCCTCACTGGTCGCCCAGTTATATGCTAAACTACGCTTAGCCTCCAACAATTCCTTATTCGTCAAGAGTTGGTCGACCATATCCATTAATTCCAAAACATCATTAACTTGGATAATGCCATCGGCGTGCTTGGCGCGATTCATGGCATCGGTGAAGTTATGCATATGCGGTCCAACAATCACCGCATCACGACAACGCGACGGCTCCATAAAGTTTTGCCCGCCGTGCGGAATGAGTGAACCTCCTACAAACACAATTGGCGATATTTCGTACCAAATACCCATTTCACCAATGGTATCAGCAACATAAACATCGGTTTCCGGACGCACAGGTTCTTCCGCTGAACGCAAGACCACATTGAGCTGGTAGTCGTTGCGCAGTTTATCACGAATTTCCTGCCCGCGATTAGGATGCCGCGGAGCTATAATCGTCAACAAATGCGGATGTTTTTGCTGCAATTCTTTCAAAAAACGCCCGATTTTGAATTCCTCATCACTATGTGTCGAACTAACCAGCCATAGCGGCCTATTTCCTATCTGTGACACAATTTCCTGCTTTTTAACTGTATCTACCGGAATTGGTAAGCCGGCATACTTCAAATTACCCAAGCACATAGCGTCTTTAGCGCCTAAAACCCGCAGACGGTAAGCATCTTCTTCCGATTGCCCCAAGCAGGCGGTAAAACATGCCAATAACTCTCTGATAATAAACTCAAATTGTTGCCAGCGTTTGAATGATTTGTTGGAAATACGCCCGTTAATCAGTATTAACGGAATATTTTTACGCTTGATCGCCGATAATATCGCCGGCCAAAATTCCGACTCAAACCATAGAGCAATTGTTGGTTGCCAATAGCGCACAAAACGCGTCGCAAAAGTCGGATTATCTATCGGTAAATATTGATGGAACGCCCGTTCCGGTAAGCGCTTAGCCATAACTTCGGCCGAAGTTGTAGTGCCGGTTGTAACCATAACATGGACATCAGGATAAAGCTCTAAAAGCCGATTTATCAGTGGCAGCATAGAAATTGACTCACCCACCGAAGCACCGTGCAACCACACCAATCGCCCTTGCGGTCGTGGTAATTTCGGACGACCAATCCGTTCATTAAAACGCTTAACATCTTCTTTGCCGATTTTTTTACGCTTTTCAATATAGCGCCGAATGGCAATTGGATAAATAATGCGGACAAGATTGTTATATATTCCGATGAACATTTATTTTTTCCCTTTATCTGTTGGTTTATAACGGCTTTTTTTGGCTTCTTTACCCTGCGGTATAAAAGGTAAACCCAGCGCTTTATCTAAACGCCACGTTAGTTCATTTAACGAAGTTTCTATCTTTTGCCGATATTGTTCTAATTCTGCCGGCGTGGCATTAGCAGGAATAAATACCGGTTCGGTAATGGCATACATGCCGCGACAAAACGGTAGAGGTAAAAGCATATTATCCCAGCTTTTGGTAACAACTTTGGCACCGGCAACACTGTAAGTAATACCCAAAATCGGCTTACCGGATTTCTGGGCATAAAACAGCGGACTCATGGTTAATTTCATTCGCGGTCCACGCGGTCCGTCCGGAATAATGGCAATGCTGTTGCCTTGCTGCAAATTACGCATTAATTCAATAGCCGCTTCTTTAGAATTGCGATCGCTAGAACCGTCAATATTTCCAATACCGAATTTCTTTAAGATTTGCACAATAATGCGTCCGTCACGATGCGGCGAAACAAGTGCATTCAATTGCCGTGTCTTATTCCAAAAATAAGGCATCAAAAGCGTACGACCATGCCAACCGATAACAATCATACTTCCATATTTATCGAGCGTTTCGTATGTTTCTTTAACACCGGTAACTGATTGCCAACGTGTGGTCAGACCAACAAACTTGAGGTAATAAAAGGCGAAATTGCCGATTATTTTTTCTCCCCATTGGGATTGAGAAAACTTTTTAAACCACTTAATTTTCATTGTTGCTAACTTTTTACTCCTTAAGGACATCATAGTTAATTTTTTGCAAAATACAATCTGAAAAAGCAAAATATTAGGTGTTTTTTTCCAAAAATCATGCTTAAATGCAAGCAAGAGGAGAGCATGAAAAATTTATATTTAACCGCATCACAAATAAAAAAAGAGCTGGAAAAATGCCTGCAATGTCCGAGTAAGCCTTGTATGCAGGCCTGTCCGGCGGCAGTTTCGCCAAAAGATTTTATTGCGGCGGCGCAAAACGGCGATTGGCAGAGTGCGGCTCAGCAAATTAACGCTCAAAATCCACTCGGTGAAATCTGCGGTTTGATTTGCCCCGATAATTTTTGTAGGCATGCCTGCGTGCGTGCCAAAATTGGTGCGCCGGTGCTTATTCCGGCGTTGCAAGCGGCTATTATGCAAAAAGCACGGCAGATGAATTGGTTACAAGCAATAAATGTTGCTGCAAATGGTCGCAGAGTAGCGATTATCGGCGCCGGTCCTGCCGGTTGCGGTGCCGTTGCCGAATTGCTGAAAAAAGGTTATGCGGTTGAAGTCTTTGAACGCGAGGCGTGCATCGGTGGCGCTCTTAACCTTATTCCGACCGAGCGGTTACCGCGCGAAATTATCGCTTATGAGTGGCAACGCTTACAGCAAAATCATCTATTGAAATTACATTTACAAACACCGATTGATGATTATGAAACCTTATTAAAACAAGGCTATGACGGTATTATTGTCACCACCGGTGCTCCACATTTGCGTGCGCTTAATATTGCCGGTGAAAATTTAGCTCTGTCGTATATTGAATATTTAAAAAATCCTCAAAATTATGCCTCAACCGGTCGGGTAGTAATTGTCGGCGGCGGTGCAGTGGCGGTTGATTGTGCCATGACCGCCAAAAAACAAGGCGCAAAACAAGTCAAAATGTTGGTGCGTCGCCGTCTGAGCGATATGCGGATAAATGAAGCCGAACAACAAAGTTTACTTGATGAAAAAATTGAAATATGCCCGTTGACGCGGCTGACAAAAATAGAAAAAAATGGCGATAAATTAACCCTTTATACCATTCATACCGAATTTGACGACAGTGGTCATCTACAAGATGTTGCCGGCTCCCAAAGCGTTGAGCAAGGTTTTGATTATGTCGTGTTGGCGCTTGGCAGTTCCGGTGTGGCTGAAATACCGGCGCATCCGCAAATCTTTTATGCCGGAGATGTAACGACCGGCGGCACCACAGCGGTACAAGCTCTCGCCGCCGGCAAACAAGCGGCTCAAAAACTAATTACCATCTTAAAAAGTTAATCCACCGGCTCATTGGCACGCAAATATTGACGC
>ONQU01000059.1 GCA_900320035.1 uncultured Rhodospirillaceae bacterium
AAAAACATTGTAAATAGGTATATCCGAAAGGCTTTAGGGATAAAAAAGGGAAAAGATTTTATAGGTATCTAATTGATAGAATTTAGAAACTTGTAGAAATCAAAATTTTTCCATTCAAAAATAGGATTTTTTGAGCGCAGAAACGCTGAAAAGGCAATAAATGTGCGTATTTTAAAAAAAGTTCTTGATTTATGAGATGAAATATTTTATAAGCGTTTCAGTTCGTTAGGGGTATAGCTCAGTTGGTAGAGCATCGGTCTCCAAAACCGAGTGTCGAGGGTTCGAATCCTTCTGCCCCTGCCAATAAAAAAAGCACCCCTTGTGGGTGTTTTTTTATTGGCATTCGGGGAAGAGAGATGAGAACCCTCGAAAAAGAGGTTCGACGCCAAGCGAAAGCGAGACGGAAGTATCGCGGTGAGCGCTAGCGAATGAGCGCGAAGGAGGAGCGTAGCGAAACAATCCTTCTGCCCCTGCCAATAAAAAAAGCACCCCTTGTGGGTGTTTTTTTATTGGCATTCGAAAATCATCAAAAGTTAGTCAAAATGTCCAAGCAAATTTATTATATCGACTTTCAGAAGGAAAATTTTGCCTCACACGGCAATGAATAAGTGGCCATATTTTTCTTGCAAAATGAAATAAATGATATATAAGAGTGTATATTCATACATAAAAAATTTTATTTACATAAAAAAGGGAAACTGAAGATGCTGTTAATAACAGGGAGCAATGGGCAACTGGGAACAGAATTGTCGAAGTTATTACCACAAGCAATTTTAACTGATGTAGCAGAGTTAGATATTACCGATGAAGCGGCAGTTAAAGATTTTGTAATAGCTAATGATGTTGATACCATCATCAATTGTGCGGCCTACACTGCCGTGGATAAGGCTGAGGACGATGAAATATTAGCGGCCAAAATCAATATTGACGGACCGCGTAATTTAGCTAAATCCGGCGCTAAAGTTGTACATATTTCAACGGATTACGTTTTTGACGGATTAGGGCATAAGCCGTATAAGCCGGAGGATGAAGCTCATCCGGTTTCGGCTTACGGTCGCACCAAACTTGCCGGAGAACAAGAGGTATTGAAGTATGCTGCAGAGGCAGTGATTATTCGCACGGCATGGCTATATTCGCCGTATGGCAATAATTTTGTAAAAACGATGCGTCGTTTGGGTGCAGAAAAAGAGAGTTTGAATGTGGTGACTGACCAAATCGGCACACCAACTTATGCTGCTGATTTGGCACATGCCATTATGCAGATTTTACCACAAATGAACGCGGCCAACAAAGGTGTATATCATTTTACCAATGAAGGTGTTTGCTCGTGGTATGATTTTGCCCGTAAAATCATGGAATTATCAAGTTTGAAGTGTCAGGTCAATCCGATACCGAGCGATGCTTATCCGACGAAAGCAACGCGCCCGTTTTACAGCGTGCTTGATAAGAGCAAAATCAAACAAACATTTAATATTGAAATTGAGCATTGGGAAGAAGGATTAAAGAAATGTCTAAAGCAATTATAGTCACCGGGGGTGCCGGATTTATCGGATCTAATTTTGTACCTTATTTTTGCGAAAAATATCCGGAATATCATGTTATCAATGTAGATAAACTGACGTATGCCGGCAACTTGGATAACTTACGCGAATGTGAAAATATGCACAACTATACGTTTGTTCAAGCGGATATTTGTGATGCGGAAAAAATGGAAGAATTGTTTGCCAAATATGATGTGCGCGGCGTGATACATTTTGCCGCCGAAAGCCATGTGGATAATTCGATCAAAGGACCGCGTGCGTTTATCAACACCAATATTGTCGGCACGTTCAATTTGTTGGAAGCAGCGCGCAAACATTGGATGGATGCACCGCATAAGGTTAAACCAGGTTATGAAGATTGCCGCTTCCATCATATTTCGACTGATGAAGTATATGGCACACTTGGGGCAGAAGGTTTCTTTCATGAAACTACGCCGTATGCACCAAATTCACCATATTCGGCTAGCAAGGCCAGTTCGGACTTTTTAGTGCGTGCCTATCACCACACTTTCGGCATGAATGTGACAACTTCAAACTGTTCAAACAATTACGGGCCGAAGCAACATCATGAAAAGCTGATACCGCACATCATTGAAAAAGCTTTGGCTGAAGAACCTTTGCCGATTTATGGCCAAGGATTAAATGTGCGCGATTGGTTGTATGTTTTGGACCACTGCAAAGCCATTGATTTGATTTTTCATACCGGCAAAAGCGGTGAAACCTATAATGTTGGGGGCTTTAACG
>ONQU01000013.1 GCA_900320035.1 uncultured Rhodospirillaceae bacterium
GTGATTTTAAAATATTTTTTTGCCGATAATTACGAACATAGCTATTACCGACAAATCCCTCTGCTACTAAAAGCGGCGTCAGTTCAAATTCGCAATTTTTAACATCGTAATAAAAGGCAATGGTTTTCCAAAAATTACGAAATTTTTCATTGCAAATCACAGCATTATTAAACACCATAAAATAGCTGTTTAAATGAAAATTATATTGATAATCGGACGTGATACTCCAAAAATCGTAACCGCGTCGCTCCATTTCCAAAAAGACACCGTTTAAATCGCATAAAGGCCCATAAATACTGTCATTGCATAGAATAAGTTCATCATATTCGGCAATTTTATCCCACCCCAATTGCTCAATTAAATAGCGCCAAGAACCAAAATCACGCAAATCATGGCGCTTGCTGTAAAACATTTTGGTATAAGGAGCAATTTTGAACAATTCATCCGGTGGCATATGACCATTTGCCATATAATAAACATCACTGAGTTTCGCTAACTCCTGAATAAGATAAACCACATAATCTTGAATTTTATCACCTTTATCATAACCGGCAAACAAGCAAATCCGACGCATTTTATTTCCTTTCAGTTGATGTTGTTGTAAATATATCTCCGGTGAAACTTTTAAAGAGTACGGTGTAAATATTTTTTATGCTTTACATTTGCCTGATTATGGTTAAAATGATTTTGTTGTCGGCAATTTAAACCAAGTTGACAACTGAGTGCTTTAATGGGCGCAAAAGAGGCTTTAAACACCTCATATATACCGCGGTGTTAGGGTATAACATCGTCAAATTATCAGCACGATTTTTCGGCTGATGATGAATATATCCCCGATTATAACCATATAGTCGGGGAGCCCTTTGTGAATGTTCAAGGCTTGCCTAAAGACACTGGGGATCATTTCGGTATATATGATTGTTTAACTCCCCGACCGCCTGTTAGAGGTGGTTATTTTTTTTAGGGAACTTAAACAATGAAAAAATACGTTATTTTATTGACCATTGTGTTACTATTTGGCTGTACTCACTTAACACAGCAGGAACGCAATCAATTGCAACAGTTAAAAGCGCAAGGCATTACTGTTGATCGTGGTGGTGATTTTGATGCTCCGGCTAATCCGGCGGCCGCCGGCGCTATGAATCTGCTGCCGGGCGGCGGTAACTTTTATTTGGCCAGCGGTAACGGTGCCGACAGCGCACATTGGCTATACGGATTTTTAAATCTACTTACTTGGCCATTTTCAATTATCTGGGGTGTGCCGGAAGCCGCCGTTGATGCCAACACCATTAACGAACGTGAGCTGATTTATCACTACAAATATGATAAAAAAGTATTACAATAATCAAAGATATTTTTTCAACATAAAAAAATGGTTGACGTTAGCCTCGGAAAGGATATGATAAATTTTAAAATGTCATAATGGAAATAAGTTAACGATGAAAAAAATATTCTTACTGATGTATTTGTTTTTAGCGGGGTGTGCGGCAGCGCCGTATCATCTTAAAGTGCGTAATGACTTAGCTAATGACCATGGTAAAAGCGTTTATTTCCGCACCAGTATGCGTAGCACCTATGCCATGGAGATTCGCCGCGCCCTCAGCGAAAAATTTGCCGAAATCGGTTTAAAAACGGCGACTTCGGCGGAAAATGCCGATTTAATTGCTATTTTTGATATTGAAACCTTTTATCGGCAAAATTCCCCTTATAAAAATACATCGTATGTTAACACAAGTGAAGATGCGGTTTTGTTTAGCGATAATGAGGAAGCTAATTCACTCGATTTCTCCGGAAATGCAAACTATGTGCCAACAACTGATCAAACTTGTTTTTCGCTTAATATCGGCCCTAAAGCAACCTCTTATGTTAAATATAATTCGATGTTTTGTGCCAATAAAATTATGGAGCCGGAACAAATGTTGCCGTTAGTGCTAAACGTTTATGAACAATATGCAACCTACCAATATGCCAGCATTGGGTTGAAATGTTCTCTGGGTGAAGATGGAACCACCGCCAGTTGCCAATCCGGAAAAATCAAGCGCCAATCATACATTGATATACCTTGGCTTGACAACTATCTCGGGAACTAAGAGGAGATAAAATGTTGAAAAATTATTTATCTTATAGTTTCATTGCGGTATCATTTTTCTGGTCTTCCATGGTTGCTGCAGAAAGTATTTCCTTGTTTGAAGCTGCTGAACTGACTTTTGATACCAAAGATAAAACTGAGTATGTTTATAATAAAGATGGTCAGCTATTCACCGGCGCAGTTATTTTACCGGATGATGAAAATAAGCCGACAATTTATATTTATCGCAACGGGCAAAAAAACGGCATTGCTGTTCGTAAATTTGATGATAAAAATATTGAATTAGAAACAACTTATGCCAATGGGCAAAAAAACGGCGACGAAATTAAATTTACCATTGACGGAAAACAGCAGTATAAAAAAACATATCAAAATGATCAATTACATGGTGAATATGTTACTTTTTATGCCGACGGTAAACCGCAACAAAAAAGCACGTATGCTCACGGCAAATTGAATGGCGAAACAATATATTTTGATGAAGACGGCAATGTCAAACGCATTGAAAATTATCAAGATAACATTAAAAATGGCGTGGAACGAATTGTGCAAAATAATGTCCTTATTGAAGAAAACAATTACATCAATGGCAAATTAGACGGTATAACCAAAAAATATAATGAAAAACATTTAACCGATGAAATTAACTATGTTGACGGTAAAAAAGAGGGAAAACAAATATCGTATCTTGCTGATGGTGGTCGTCGTGAAATAATGTATCATCATGATATGCGTGAGGGTATGAGTGTTGCTCTTTACCCTAATCAAAAATTAGCCCAACAAACCAATTATCAGCAAGATCAGAAAAATGGGATAAGCAAAAAATGGAATCAAGAAGGTGTTTTACGCGTTGCTGAAAATTATAAAAATAATCAACTGGACGGCATTTGCCGCTATTTTGATAAACAAGGTTTTTTGCAAAGGGTAGATTATTATCTGAAAGGTACTAAGCTTGCCACAGTTAATATTGATGCAGACAAAGATTTGAGTAACATTTATGATGCCTACCTTAGAGGTGTTTTAAATGAATATAGCGCACAGAAAAATATGTGGTATAAAATTTTGTGGCTCGGTTTAAACACAGATAAAGCCGACATCTTAGCTGAACTTAAAGCACAAATGCAGATGTATGGTGAGAAAATGGCTGATATAGCGGCATATCAAAGCGCTGATAGTAGAAATTTTGCGGATAACAACCGCTTGTTATTTTTCGGTTTGTCACCACTCGGTTATGCTGTAAACTTGGCTTCATCAACCGCAATTTTACAACAACTGACGATATCGGCAAACCAAGTTAATGAACTTAATCCGCGCGGAACCACCATGTTGCAAGAAGCTGTGCATGCCAATAATTTGGAAATGGTGAAATATCTGCTGCTCAGCGGTGCTGATGTAAAACATAGAAATACAACCGGCGGTACAGTATTATTTGACGCCCTTCTTGAAAATGCTTCCGATACCATTATCTTTGAATTAATACAGGCTGGTGTTGATATTAATGCACAAGATCAAAACGGTGATACAGCGTTATCTTTGGCCTTGAAAAAGAATCGCACCGAAATTGTAGAATTACTACGGAAAAATGATGTGCATACTGGTGAGCAGACAGAACAAAATAGGTAATAATAATGATTGTTAAACAAGTTGAACTCTCTGATATTTTAGTAACTAATGCCTATTTTTATATTGATGAAACCACGAAACATGGTTTTTTAATTGATCCTGGCGCTGAAGCGGAAAAGTTATTGGCAATCATAGAGGATAATGGTTGGACCATTGAAAAAATATTGCTTACACACGGCCATTTTGACCACATTGGTGCGGTTGAAGAAATCTACCGCGCACTAAAAGTCCCTTATTTTGCACACCCTAAAGCCCAAGCCTATCTAACTGACAGCCAATTAAATCTATCGGCTTATTTCGGTAATCCCATTATCTTAAATAATGCTCAATATATAACTGATCATAACGTAATGTTATCTTCAAATCCTGAGGTAAAGCTGGAAGTTATTAGTACCCCGGGGCATACACAAGATGCCGTGGTTTATTATGATGCAGCAAATCATATTGCTTTTGTGGGCGATACCATTTTTAAAAACAGTATCGGAGCAACCCATTTTCCTGGCGGCGATATGTCGCAACTGTTGCAAAGCATTAAGCAAAAAGTCTTGACACTTCCCGATGATACCGTGTTATACTCCGGCCACAGCGAATCCACAACCGTTGCGGCAGAAAAGAAAAATTTTTCTTAAAAATGCCTTATTTTTAAATCAGATATGTTTTTCAATATCTTTCTGAATTTTAGCTAATTCGGGATGTTCACTTTCAATTTTAGTCATTTCATTATGATAATGATTCACCACATGATTCAGTTTGTGCCAAAAGCCCGATTCGTAGCTGACGATGCTCCCCCATACCGCCATGATAAACATGATGATTGTCACCACGCTTTCAGCGATATCCAAAGTTTCTTTCATGTCATATTTGCTTTTTTTCATACGCCATAAAATAACCACGGCGCACGCAAGCAACAATCTAGCCAAAAGTTCAATACTGTTTGAAAGCTACACCGCAACTTTAGCCTTAATGGTGTCATAACTCTGATAATTAACCAGTTCAAAATCTTCGTAAGTAAAGTCGTTAATATCCTTAACCGCCGGATTTATTTTCATTTGCGGTAACGGATACGGCGTATGCGAAAGTTGCTCTTTAACCTGTTCAAAATGATTATGATAAATATGCGTATCACCCAGCGTATGCACAAATTCACCCGGTTCATAGCCGCAAACTTGCGCCACCATCATGGTTAAAAGCGCATACGAAGCAATATTAAACGGCACACCTAAAAACATATCGCAACTACGCTGATATAGCATACAACTGAGTTTATTATTCGCCACATAAAACTGAAACATCATGTGGCACGGCGGCAAATGCATCTCGGCAATTTTCCCCACGTTCCAAGCAGAAACAATCATCCGACGGTCATTCGGTGTTTTTTTCAAGCGCTCAATCACATCGGCAATTTGGTCAATCCCTTCGCCATTCCAATTGCGCCACTGCGAACCATAAACCGGTCCTAATTCGCCATTTTCATCAGCCCATTCGTTCCAAATGCGCACACCGTGATCCTGCAAATACTTGATATTGGTATCGCCCTTCAAAAACCACAGCAACTCGTAAATAATGCTCTTTAAGTGAACTTTTTTGGTCGTCACCAACGGAAAACCCTTACTTAAATCGAAACGCATCTGGCGTCCGAAAACCGAACGCGTGCCCACACCGGTACGATCCATTTTATCCACGCCATTATCCATAATATCGCGTAATAAATCCAAATATTGCTGCATTTTATTTTCCCTCCGTTGCCATATATTGTAAAATATTCTTCACCACATCTTGCGCCACAAACGCACCTTTTTTAAGCCAAACGGTTGTTGTCACATCATCCAACTCAAAATGCTGTGGCAGCGGTGTATATTGCTCCTCCAAAATCGCCACACTGGCATTAACATCTATTAGATCTTTAGCTTCGGAACTAATCTCACCGCTATATACGCAATCGACCACCACATCAGGCATCAATGCTGCTATTTTGAAAAACAGCGCATAAATTGTCGCACCACCGGAAATATACAAATCTTCTGGATAATCCTTCAGTAAATTGATATCCGCGCAAACCTGATGATTTTCTTTATCAAAAACTTCACATTGATTGGTATTATCAAGAATAATCAGCTTTTGGCCTTGTAAAACTTTTTGCGGCATACCGCTGTATGTACGTGCGCCCATAACCTTAACTTTGCCGGCGGTCAAATTACGAAAACGTTTGGTATCAGAAGGAATCCGCCACGGCAACCCCAAACCGGCACCAATCACATTATCGCCCTTATGGCGACACCAAATTGCAACTATTGTCATATCAGTCCTTTCTTTTGCCTTTTAGTATAAACGGCGGTAAGGTAAAAAAAAGCATTTTCAGCGGTTGATTAACAAGATTCTATATACCATGAAACTCCACCGGCTTATGCCGGCGGTATCATTTTAGGTCAAGCCATGCTTATCCTAAATCTACCTGCTAACGCAGGTAGTGTTGCGTTCGAATCATAAAAAAAATCCGCCGTAGCTTTATTTTAGCAACGACGGACCAATTCTTAAACCTTACAACTCAGCGTTGCAGAGCCTGATATATTTCGTGAATTGAGCGAGCCTGCCGGACCATTTGGCAAATTTCTGGATTCTTCAAAACCCTTGAAAAAGCCGCCAATGCTTGCAAGTGGTCCTCACCATTTTGCTCGGAAGATATTAAAAATGCCAACAAATCCACTTTGTTCCCATCTAAGGCATCGTAGTCAACACCTCTATCCAAACGGACGAAAGCCGCCACATTTTGCGATATGCCGGCCAAACGAGCATGCGGAAATGCCACACCGCCGCCATAACCGGTGGTGCCGAGATTCTCACGCTCCAAAATAGCTTCAAAAACGGTATTTTTATCTAAATTTTGTTTTTGCGCCACAAAATCAGCCAACTGTGCCAACAACTGACGTTTGCTATCTGCCGTGGCATCAACCAAAATCATATCTTCCGATAATATATCAGAAATATTCATTTTATTTCCTTTGAATTATTAATTTATTCTGCCGGTTCAACCCAACCGATATTACCATCTTTGCGACGATATACCATGCTGATACGGTTGTTAGCGCTGTTACGGAACATCAATGCTGCTTCATCAACCAAATCCATATACATTACCGCTTCGCTTACCGTGCAAACTTTAATATTGGCATCGGTTTCAGCAATGGTCAAAGGTGCCGATTCATCAATGCTCATTTCATCTTCCGTTTCCGTCAACGGGAAAACAGATTCGTGCGCCATTTCAACCGGACCGGTCTTACCCTTATGGTCATTCAATTTATTCTTTTGGCGACGTAAGCGTGTAGCAATATGCTCATTTGCATTGTCAAAAGCCGTATAAGGATCACCACCAACACCGGTACCTTTCAGCACAATATTTTTTGCCGGATGAACAGTAACCTCAGCGCGAAAATCTTCGCCATCTAAAGAAAAATATACGCTACTGCCAATCGGTGCACTAAAATATTTGCTTACCGAAGCATCTAAGCTTTCTTCAACGCGTTTACGTAATCTATCACTGATATCAACCTGTTTTCCTGATAATGTAATTTTCATAATATACCTCATAATGTTAATTTTTGGCACCATGCCATTCGTCGTGTTTTATAGTATAACACTTTTAATCAAAAGTAAACACTTAATAAAAAGTATTAAATCTTTTCTTTTTCATTGTTGCTTATAAAAAACAGCAAACACGTCATCCCAACACATGCGTGCTGTTTTCTGCTATCATGCATTATAAACAATACTTAATGTAATAAATTAACTTGATCTGTTTAGTGAATACCTTTATTAGCCGGATCGAAATGCAAGCGTAAAGTTTTCCATGAATCGTAGCGATTTGCATATTTCACGCCGAATATTTCACGGAATGCTTGTTGAGTAGCTACAACCGCACGATACGCACTTTCCGCCACCGAACGATATGCCGGATCAGAATTGACACGCCGCGGATCTGCATATTCTATCTTTTCAATCATACCCGACGGATTAAGACGAACAATAATCTCAACTTGCAGATTTTCCAAGCCCATAGCCCCCGGATCTAAGTTCCAATTTTGGCGCAACAAACTGGCTAAGGCATCGGCCTCGGAAATCGTCAAATCATTAAGATAAGAACCACGTGAATTACCCCCTTCTACGCCCGTATGCTTAACATCTGTACCTTTTTTAATCATAGCACTTTGCGTCTTATCACCAACTTCCAAGTTTTTGCTGTTATCAATTTCCTGCATCAAACTCTTTAAAGCATTGGTCCGAACATTAGCCTGCTCTTGCCGCTTATTTTTGCCATCATCAGGTTTCGGCGTCGGCTTCGGTTTCGGTTTAGCTTTCGGCTTCAAAGATGGTCGCGGCGGCGCTTTCGGTGTCGGTTTAGGATCAGGCTTTTGCCCATTATTCGGTTTAGGCTCCGGTACTGGCGGTTCTAAAAAGTCGTCTTTAATTTCTTCTGTCTCCGTTTCGTCGGTACCATCATCACCAACGCCATCATCTTCGCCTTTTTGTGGCGAAGCTCCTGCTTCAGAATCACTGGTATATTGTTGGACCTCGTGCAACTCTTCCACAGTGGCCTGTCTGTCCTCATCACCAAAATCGGCTTTCGCCGGCAAATTGGTCATTTCATCAATACGAACCTCAGATAAATCAACAATAATCGGTGTCTGCCCAATCGAAATATCATTACGCCGCCACCAGTGCGGCATGTCAATCAGCATCATTAGAGCAACAATGCAGTGTAAAAGAAGCGATTGTTTCAGATATTTCTTGTCCATGAGTTTCTATTTCTTTTTATCTTTAGAAGATGTTGTACTTAAACGCGATTCTGTTTTCAAACCAACACGCTGGTAGCCGGCCTCTTTAAGCAAAGCCATTAACCCGATAACGCGGCCGTAAACAGCATTAGTATCACCGGATATGGTCACACTCAGCTCGGCATTTTCACCTTTAATAGCTTCAATTTTTGCCAACATCTGATCATCGGGAACAATATTTTTACCAATGTAATAATTCCCTTCTTTATCAACACTGATATTGATTGAAGTTTCATTGCCGGTCAGTTGTTTACCGCCAACTTTTGGTAAATTTAATTGAATACCCGACGTCATCAGCGGTGCAGCCACCATAAACACCACCAACAAAACCATCATCACGTCCATCAGGTTGGTGATATTAACATCAGCACGACGACGGCTCTGACGACGGTTATATGATGAATTTTGCAACAAAGATGCCATATTATTCTCCTGCCATATCGGCTTTTAAGGTTGTTTCATCAATTTCACGCGATAAAATGGTTGAAAATTCCGCCATAAAATTATCTAACATTTTAGCGTAACGATCAATTGATGAGGTAATCGCATTATAAGCAACAACAGCCGGAATAGCGGCAATTAAACCGAATGCTGTCGTGAACAGAGCTTCGGCAATGCCCGGTGCCATTGCTGAAAGTGAATTGCTTTGCGTTACTGCAATGGCATTAAAGCTGTTAATAATACCCCACACCGTACCAAATAAACCAATCAGCGGTGCCACCGAACCGGTGGTAGCTAAAAAGCCTAAGTGGGTATCCATACTATCCAGTTCTTTATCAATAGCCACACTCATCGCACGCTCAATACGTTGTTGCAATGAAACGCCACGTATACTGCGATCTGTTTTTCCTTTAAGCAGAGTATTGCGCTTCCATTCGCGCATTGCAGCCACAAAAATGGCACTCATCGGATCACGCGGACGATTACCGATTGCTTCGTACAATCGATCAAGTGAACCTCCTGACCAAAAGGCCTCCTCAAACTTTTTTGAAAGATTACGCACTTGGCGTAATGTCGAAAACTTTTCCAAAATAATGGCCCACGACCAAACCGAGGCGGCAATCAAACCAATCATCACCACTTTGGTAATGGTATCCGAAGACCACACCATATCCCATAAAGACATTTGTTCTGCGGCGGTTTGCGCCACTTCCGATAAAGCACTTGCTGTCATTTTTTTTACCTTTATAAATTGCAATTTATACCAAATTTAAGCGCAACATAGCATAAAATAATTAACAGGCAATTAAATTATTGAAATAATGCCAAGAAAATTTTTAAAATGACATATCATAAGCTTGTCTATAATCTTTATTTTTACTTTACTATTGATTATTTTCATAGTATCGTGCGGTTAGCTTAAATTTATAATAAGGTGAAAATGATGAAAATAAAATATTTGTTAATAACTCTTTTAGCGGTACTGTTTGCTATGCCGGCCTCCGCTGAAGTGGAAATTAATGTGAGCGGCGCCCAACGCAAAGCCATGAAAATCGCCATTCCGGAAATGATTGGTTCAGATTCGAACTTTTTAACGAAAATTGTTGGCGGAACATACGGTGATAAGGTGCGCGATGTGGTCATTGCCGATTTGGAGCGCAGTGGCTTGTTTGAGGTTATTCCGGAACGTAGCTACATTGAAAAATTACCTTCACTAGACTATCGCCCGAGCTTTATTGATTGGCAAGCTATTAAGGCGCAAGCTTTGGTACAAAGCCGTATTCAAGAACTGCAAGGTGGAATGTTAAAGGTTGACTTTCGCTTGTGGGATACCGTCACCGAACAAGAGATGATTGGCAAAACTTTCACCACCAACAAGAATAATTGGCGGCGTTTGGCGCACGTGGTGGCAGATGCCATTTACGAACGCTTAACCGGAGATAAAGGCTATTTTAATACACGCATCGTTTATGTTTCGGAAAGCGGTCTGATGACGCGCCGCGTCAAACGCTTAGCTATTATGGATCAAGACGGTGAAAACCATCGTTTTCTAACGAACGGCCGCAATTTGGTATTAACACCACGTTTTTCGCCAAACATGCAACGCATTACCTATTTGGAATATGCCGGCGTTAATCCTCGAGTTTATATTATGGATTTGAACACCAACAGCCGTCAGGTTTTAGGTAATTTTCCGGGCATGACTTTTGCTCCGGTATTCTCACCAAAAGGCGATAAGGTATTGATGAGCTACGCCAACAACGGTGCTACCAATATTTATGAAATGAACTTAAACTCACGCAGCATTAAACAATTAACGCATGAAAAAGGTTCTATTTCAACCTCACCGAGCTATTCACCGGACGGTTCAAAAATTGTGTTTAACTCTGATCGTGGCGGCAATCAACAACTTTACGTGATGAATGCCGATGGCAGTAATGCTGAACGCATCAGTTTCGGCAAAGGACGCTATGCAACACCGGTTTGGTCGCCGCGTGGTGACTATATTGCCTTTACCAAAATGGCTAATGGTGCTTTCTACATCGGCGTAATGGCTCCGGATGGTACCGGCGAGCGCATTTTGGCTGATGGCTTCTTGGTTGAGGGCCCAACCTGGTCACCGAATGGTCGTGTGTTAATGTACTTCCGTCAAGACAGAGGCGGACCGGTACGTCTGTACACAATTGATATGACCGGTTATAACGAACGCCGTATTGTCACGCCATCTGATGCTTCAGATCCGGCATGGTCACCATTGTTAAGTTTATAACTTACATAAAAGAAAACATAAACGGCAGATGAAAATTTGCCGTTTTTTTATTTTTTGATGATCTAAAAACTGTTTAATATTCTAATATCATAAATACCGTAGGCATCTAATAACAACATCGTGCCAAGCGCCACACGATAAGCCACAAATGGCCAAAAACTCCACTTCCGCAGCCATTGCATCATGATAAAAATAGCCATTAAAGAAAAAATAAAAGAATAACCAACGGCATGTAAAGCCTCATGAATTTGCGCCACATCACCATTTTGCCACAAACCATATGCCGCCACCAAACCGGCCGCTAAAATTGTTGGTATTGCCAACAACATGGAAAATTTTGCCGCCTCACGCCGTTCCATCCCTAAAAAACGCGCCATGGTTATGGTAACCCCGGAACGACTGGTTCCAGGTAGCAACGCTAAACATTGAGCTAAACCAATCAACAGCGCATCTTTCATTTCCAGATGCTGAATATTGCGTACTTTTACTGACCAGGTATCAATAAGCCACAACAATATACCATAAAGCAAAATATTCCAACCAATAAGTTTTGTGTTGCGCAACCAATCCGTACCAACATATTTCAATGCCACGCCGGCAACAAGTGCCGGAATAGTCGCCACTAATAAAAGATAAAATAAATGATTACCGGCAAAACTAAAATTCGGCTTTAATCTGGTCAACCATAAATCAGCTAAAATACGCCATAACGTCGGCAAAAAATAAAGAATGACGGCAGCAATAGAACCAATATGTAAAGTAACATCCATAGCCAAACCTTGGTCAGGAAACGTTGTAAATTTAGAAAACAAAATTAAATGCCCCGACGAACTAACCGGTAGAAACTCGGTAATCCCCTGCAACACGGATAAAAAAATAATCTGCATTTCATTCATCGTCTATTCTCCTAAATATTTTCCCTCGATTTTATGACATTGTGTATCATTTAATTCTAACAGCGCATGTGGCCGAAAACGTATGCCATGCCATGACGCCCCCCAATGCAAATGCGCGCCAACAGCTCGACCGGTATGACCGACATAGCCGATAATATCACCTTTTTGCACCACATCACCTAACTGCACTGCTGTTTTTTGCAAATGAGCATAAATTGTGTGTAAACCCTGCCCGTGATCAATAACAACCATATTTCCGGTATAAAAATAATCATGGCCGCTCAGTACAACCTTACCTTTACCGGCAGATTTAACCGGCGTTGATTCCGATGCTGCAATATCGGTACCATTATGCGGACTTTTCGGAATTCCATTAAAAATACGCTGATTTCCAAATTGACCGCTGATACGTCCCTTTACCGGCTCAATAAAACCATCATGCCAAAAAATATCATCTGACAGTGTCGCTAATGCTGTTTGCACATCTTTTTGTTCGCGCGCAATTTCCTGTTGATGCTGTTTATTCGGCGTCACATGATGCTCTGCCACCCCTTTAACATACTGAATATTCCACTTTGTTTGTTCAATTGGCAAATGATACAAAATACCTGCTTGGCCGGATGGATAAACAACCAAATTCATCGTTTGCGCGGCATCGCGCGGCACGGCAATTAAAACTTCACCGTCAGACATTGAATATTGCTTATTGTTCCAACTTATTTGTTTACCATTGATATCTTTAATGAGTAGAAGCTCACCTTGTTGCAATTTGCCGCAAATTTCCAACGCCGATGCTTGGCTAAACATCAGCACAATGCTAAAAACTGTCAAACAAATCGCCTTGAATGGCACCATCTCTCTCCGTTACGCGAACTTTTACTATTCCATCGGCAAATCGAATGTGCAATTTATCACTGCTTTTGGCCTTATTGGTGCTATATACCGTGCGAAATGCACTATCGGAAACCCAAGCAAAACCACGCTTTAATACCGATTCGATAGAGACGGAATCCAACCTTAAACCCAAATTTTGCAAACTTTCTTTTTTTGCCTCAAGCAGATTGTTAACATAAAAAGGTTTCAAATTCGTCAACTTCAATAAATTATTTTTATCTTTGAGTAAATTTTTAAATGCTAATTGCAAACGCTCACTACGGTCATCAACTTTTTGCTGATTTTCCAATATAATTTGCGCCAACGACGGAATGCCGCGCGCCAAGCCGTTCACCACTTGCATCAATTCGCTAAAATAACGCGTAACGGCATTTTTCAAACGTAAATCAGTTGTCAATAACCCATTGTATATCTCACTCTTTACCGGCACCGCAAATTCGGCCGCACCGGTTGGTGTCGGCGCTCGCACATCGGCTGCATAATCAATCAGCATCGTATCGGTTTCATGTCCCACGGCCGAAATCAACGGTATATTCGACTTGTAAACCGCACGCACCACAACTTCTTCATTAAAAGCCCATAAATCTTCCAAACTACCGCCACCACGTGCCACAATCAGCACCTCCGGACGATACGGTGAATCTTTAGGCAAGGCATTAAACCCACGAATAGCCGCCGCAATTTTGTCGGCTGCGCCCTCACCTTGTACCGGTGTCGGCCACACCACAATATGCACCGGAAAACGATCGCGAATACGATGAATGATATCACGAATAACCGCACCGGTCGGGCTGGTTACCACACCGATTGTTTGCGGTAAATATGGAATTTTTTGCTTATGCGCGGCATCAAAAAGCCCCTCGGCTAAAAACTTCTGCTTACGTTCTTCTAAAAGTTTTAAAAGTGCTCCTTCCCCAGCAAGTTCTAATTTTTCAATGACCAACTGATACGAAGAACGCCCGTTAAAAGTGGTAATTTTACCGCTGGCTATAACCTCAATACCATCTTCTATTTTAACCCCTAAAGAACCGGCTACACCGCGCCAACACACCGCCGCTAAGACCGAATTTTCATCTTTCAGCGATAAATACCAATGGCCGGAATCCGCGCGTTTAGCACCAAAGATTTCACCTTTAACCCGCACATAAGCAAACGAAGTTTCCATCAATTGCTTAATGGCAAAGGAAATTTCACTGACAGTCCATTCTTTTTTTTCAGCTAACATATCAATCATATGTTGCATCATAGTCGCTTTGGCAAAATTAGCAACGATAATTTATGTTTGTTCAACATAAAACAAAACCATAATTCGCAATAAAAAATGCGCTAATGTCTGCAATTTACTCAAACAGCGGAATGCCGCGTGCCAAGCGAATACGTTGTTGCTCAATAACCGTCGAAAGGTTAAGCTTACCGCTTTTAATAATGCCGCGTACTTGATCTCCTTTACTGGCATCAGGATTAGCAAACACAGCTTCAATAATCGGTCGTTTCGGTACACCTACTAATTTCTGGTGAAGTACCGCCAAAATACCGTTACCGGTTAAATCGTACGACATTTCTTCGGAAATACCACTCGCTGCTGCATATTTAACAATAGATTGTACGGCATCAGTCACCGTAGAAGCGTGAATGGTTGAAAGTACCAAGTGGCCGGAAATAGCGGCACGCATAGCCTCTGAAGCAATTTCCGGATCACGAATCTCGCCCAAATAAACATAACGCGGCATTGAACGTAACATCGATTTTAAACCTGCCTGCCACGACCCTCCCGGCGGTGTCATCTGTTTACAAATTCCGAGTTCTCCGGTCATCGTATGATAGGTGCCGTCCAAAGGCATTTCTACCGGATCTTCAAGCGTAAATGCATAACCGCCATCGCTAATCAAAAATTCACGCAACAAAGCCGACAACGTGGTCGTTTTACCGGAACCGGTCGTACCGGCCAATAAAATCAATCCGGATGCCCCGCTCAAAGATTTAAGATATTTGAGTAATTTATCTTCAATACCTAACTTATTAATATCCGGTACGGAATGCGGCATTTTGCGCGCACAAAATTGCTGACCGTCTAATGTCACCGTGCGCTCAACACGATAATGCAAACCTTTATACTTCACGAGATAACTTGGATTTTCACCATCGTATGTATCTTTTATCATTTGATAAAATTCATCGAAATCATCCGGCATCACCTGCACCAAACCGCATGCTGTTTTGCGTCCCCACATATAAGCTGTCCCATCAGGAATAATATAAATATCCGAAAATTCCGTATCATTAACTGTTGCCATTTTCTACTCCTTTAAAAATATAAGTATAATGTAAGCTTTTTTTCTTAAATTTAGGTTAATTATTTAGGCTAATCAATTAGAGTTATCCACAGTTTGA
>ONQU01000138.1 GCA_900320035.1 uncultured Rhodospirillaceae bacterium
CGGTGTTAAAACGGTATCCGGTGTCATATAAATATCGTAACCGGTCATAGCTTGCAAACCCAGAGCTTCAACATCATACTTTTCTTGCAGACCAAAGATTTTATTTTCTTTGTAGTCTGACCAACCGTATGAAGCAACAGCATTCATATACCAGTTACTCGGTTTATATTCGCCATAAACAAGTGCTGTATGCGTTTTTACCTTAGTCTTGCGCTTGAAGCTGTCAATATCGGTTTTGCTGTAGGCATAGCCAATACCCATTTTAGTGGCGCGATTGAGCTGTTTTTCAACCCCTAACGCTGTACCATAGGTGTCGGAATCAAATCCTTTTGAGTGTTTGTTTTTACTTAATTTAGCTTTATTTGCCATACCTTGTGCCCACACAGCAACACCATCTAAAGCATCGCCGGATGACATACCTTGATTGGTGCTTGCAACTGAGCCACCGCTTAAGCGTGTACCAACCGCACTAAATACCTGTCCGGCTGTTTCACTGGCCGCTTGTTGAACTGCCGGTGCTGCTTCCGGTGCAATCGCTGTTAAAGCTTCAACATAAGCTTTCGGATTTTCCATAGAAAGCTGGTTCAAAGTTGTTGCTACTTCTTTTGCAGTTTCACTGGCATTCGGTGCTTGTAAAATTGTTTCCCAAGCTTCAGCGGTTGCAGCATTAGCAGCTGTACCACCTGCTTCATCAACCACATCAGAGGCCGTCGCTTCGTAGACCACCTTATAGTTTTTACCATCTTCGGTAGAAACACTATAACGTGCGTTTGAAAGCTCATTGCTAAAGTGATTATCGGCTTCAGCAACATCAAATAATGCTACATTAGTTTCTTCGTTTTTAGCCATCTTTTTGGTAATTGTGAGGGCTAATTTAGCGCCATCTTCGGCCGTTAATTTATTAGCTTTTAATGAACCATTGCCTTCATCGGTAATTGCCATATTTAAAGTCGAACCGCTCTTGAAAGTAGCATCACCGTCAATAATAGCCTTGTTCAAACCAATATTCATCGCGCCACCGGCAACTGTGAGGTTGCCACCGATTTTAGCCGTATTGCTGTTCACATTGATAAGACCGAGATTGTTGATATTAGCATTCAATGTTCCCGCCAAATTTAAGGTCGAATTTGTTGCCAACGCCAATTCAGACTTATCACCGAATGAAGCAATATTTTTTTTCTCATCTTCGTTATAATTCTTATACGCTGAAAGCGTTGCTCCTTCATCAATGTTTAAAGCCATATTGGTTAAAGTAGCATCTTGTGTTAAGAAGATATTGTTACCACCTTTAACATTGATATTGCCTCCGGACAACGTACTTGTACCACAACTGCCATTGTTATTCGTACTACCAAGATAAGAATTATCAATATTGATTGTACCGCCGGTCATGGTAAATGAAGCTTGGCGTTTACCATCGTCAACATCTTCTGCAACAAAAGTTGCGCCGTTAGCTAAATTAACCGTACCACCGGACATAACTGCTTTAACATCAGCGCCAATGTAAGCATCATCAACATTGATAACCGCATCACCTGAAATATTTAAGGTTTCAGCAGAAATTTCACTGCCTTTTTTAACATCGATATTACCATTAGCAATTGTTATCGTACCATTATGAGCTTTGATTTCACTCATTTCCTTTAAGGCAATTTTTACCCCAGAAATACCGATATTACCTTCATATGACTTCATGGTTGACCGTTGCAATTGAATATCGTTGTTATTACCCGACAAATTAATATTTTCATTGGCAGAAATATAGCTACTGTCTAGTTCTATGGTACTGTTTTCAATAGCTATAGACTTATCGGCCCACATACCGTTAGCATCATCAACACCGGGACCTTCATCATCATATTCAGGATTAGTACTGGAAATTTTGAGCATCGAGTTTTTAACTGTAATATCACCATTTGCTTCAATATCTGAATCAACAGCCGTGGCTGATGCACCATCAAACAATATATCAGAATTATCGGCAACACTATCGACATCATTACCGGCTTCCAAAATAGCATTTTTCAAGTTAAGCGCACCATTAACTACGATATCTGTAGTTTTAGTCTTTTTACTTGAAGTCTTGATGTCAGCATCATTGATAGCCAAAGCAGCACCATTTTTAACATTGATTGATTTGAAGTAGGTTAAACCTTCTTCATCACCGTTAATCGTAAAGGTTCCACTGTTCACATTTAAACCATTCATTTTACCGGCAAAAGTTGCTGTGTTCATGCTGTTTGTCGCATTGACATTCAAATTAACCCAATCTAAAGTGCCGTCAATGTGTGCCATTTCATCGTTGATATTTACGGTGCCGCTACCTTGGCTGCCCATGAGATTTGTTTTTAGGGTACCGCTCAAATTAACAACAGCATTGTCACCGAATTTCACCGTAATTGGCTCTTCATCATTGCCGCCAAACATACCGAGTTCAGCGTTTTTGTTAATGTTAATTGTACCACCGGTAAAATTAATCCCTTCACTTGATGAAATTTCATTGGCAACACCATCGACGTTAATTGTGCCACCACTGATATTAAGATTAAAGGCATCATAATCCTCAACGGCAATGTCAGCGATATTATCCATAACCGCATTGCCCTTCATATTGATTGTACCACCGGAAATATCATAATTTTTGCGCGCATATAAACTGGCTTCAATGTCTTCGTTACCGGTTAAATTAACTTCACCACCGCTGATATTGACATATAAGCTGTCAAATTCCGAAGTTGTTAAATCAAATTTACCGCCGGAAATATTAATATGCCCCATACCATCAGCCATTTCATTAACAAAAACGCTTTCGCCGCCTTTAATGTTCAAATAGTCATCATCATCACCAAACTCTATCGCGCGCTCTTCGAAGACCTCTCTTTGAGCACCGGTATGACCACCTTCAACATTGAAAACTTTGGTCACAAAGTCAATATTCTTTTCTGTTCCATCTTTTAAAGTAATGCTTTTGGCGATAAATTTTGAATCTTCATCACTGGTACTTTCGTAAGTACCGCCGTTAATGACAATATCCCCGTCGGCAGAAATGTACGAATTATAAAGTTGAATGTTATTATTGCCACTTAATTCAATATTTCCATTGACTTGAATACCGGATATCTCTGCATTTATATCATTTAGATTATCGTCATCGAATAAATTAACAGTTGAATCTTTTATGGATAAATTACCTTGTGAATTAATAAATGAATTTTTAGTATCTATTTTACTATTTTGAATTGTAAGATCACCTAATGTAGCAATAGCAATACCTTCCTCACCTTCAATATATGATCCGTCTAATAGTTTAACTTCAGAATTTTTAATTGTTACATTACCGTTGGCACCAAAGCCGTCGCCATATTGCGAAAGCGTGATTGTCGCTCCGTCGGCTACTAAGTTAGCGTTTGTTTTTTCATTCCAATCATCCTCAGCACCACCAACTTGCAAACCTCCGTTATTAATAATTAAGTGACCGTTAATTGTTGCAATATCTCCTACAGATTCCGTTGTTCCTACAACTAAAATATCATCTGTAATCGTCTTTTCAACACCGGAAGCTAATGAGAATGTATCAACTTGTTCTGCCATTGCCGGCATTGCCAGCATAAATATTCCGGCGTTAATCGCCAAACATTTAAGTAATACACTACGATACTGTTTTTTTAGTACGGTAATACCGTTTTTGCTTAGTTTTATCATATGATTCATCCTTTTAATTTTTTATGTAAAAAATTTAACCACCCTGTCAAAGGTGGTCTGGCGAGTTCATAAATCATATTACCTTAAATGATCCCCCAAGCCTTTTAATTTGTGTTCCACATAAGTAGCACAAATCTTGGACATCCGCCTGAGGCTCCCAGACCATATTCTATGATCTGGGATTTTGCTTACTGTCGGTTGTATGAACAACCGCATAGCAATTACGGTATAAATCCCAATACCGAAGGTAATACAAGCTTATGAAGGCTTCGACCACAAAGAGTCTGGATATGTGCTTATGCCACACATCTGGTGTAACTATAAAACAAATTATCAGATTTTGCAAGCGATGTTTTCAAATTTTTAAAACAATGATTTTTGCGATGAATTTATCCCCATGTAACAATTTGTAACATAATGTTATAAGTATTTTACGACAATATATGATATATATAAGCAAAATTATGTTAGCTAACAATGAGGATTTTCATGACAAAGACAATTAAAGTAGCCGTTATCGGCGCCGGTATGATGGGAAAAAATCATATCAAGACCTATAAAAACATGCAAGGTGTCGAACTTATTGGCGTTTATGATGTGTGCACCGAAGCAGCTAAAAATGCTGCTGAAACATTTGGTATTAAAGCTTTTTCATCAATGGAAGAGGTGGCTAAAAAGGTTGATGCCGTTAGTGTGGTGACAACCTCTATTACCCATGCCGATGTTGGTGAGTTTTTTATGAATCACGGCATTCATTGTATGATGGAAAAACCATTGGCAACTACTGAAGAAGGTTGTATGCGTTTGATTAACGCAGCTAAAAATAATAATGTGGTGCTTATGGTTGGGCATATTGAACGCTTCAACCCGGCGGTTGAACAAATGGGGCGTCTGCTTTCCGATACCAGTAAAATTCGCTCTTTGACAGCGCAACGTATGTCGGCAGCTAGTGGTCGGATTACCGATGTTGACGTGGCTATGGATTTAATGATTCATGATGTCGAAGTCATTCAATCTTTGGTGCAATCACCGGTCATCAATGTGCAAACGGCATCGGTTAAAACCAAAGAAAGTCCGGAAGGAAAAGATTATATTTCGGCACTTTTGGAATTTGCTAACGGAGCAACCGCCAACATCACTGCCAGCCGTATCACTCAATCACGGGTACGTACTCTAACGGTAACCACAGATACCAATTATATTGATTTGGATTTTATCAACCAAAGCATCAATGTTCATACACAAGGGCGGATGCCGTATGTTAACCAAGAAGAAATTCCGGAATGGATGAATTATGGCTTGAAGGGTAGTGTGGAACAGTTGTTTATTCCAACCAATCAGCCATTACAAGCCGAATTAACTCATTTTATAAAATGTGTAAATGGTGAAGCAACACCGCGTGTTAATGGTCCACAAGCTCTCGATGCTTTGCGGGTTATTTGGGAAATTGAAGAAAAGCTAGGCTTTTTAGATTCTCATGAAACAAAAAGAAAAACATCTAAAAAAGTAGCTTAAAAAAATTGCTAAGCACAAAAAAAATCGCCCGTTATGGGCGATTTTTTTGTGTGACATTATTGATTAACCTTCATCTTCTACAAGTTCAACCTTAGTTAACATAAATTCCGGCGTTTTATAACCAAATGTCCGATAACGTTTCATTAAACTAACCGCCTCATAATCATGCTGATTTTCAGCCGTTGTCCTAGCCGCAGATGACGCAGAACGTTCTGCTTTTACATTCTTTTCATTATCTTGTTCATGATCCGCTTCGGCCTCTTTATCACGATCAACCTTAATTTCAGCCGGTGTTTGCAAAATTTTATCTAAAATGCTTTGCGTTTCTTTAGAACGACGATTGGTAAATATAATATTTTGCCGATCAGCCGGCAAAGCGTCCAAAACAATTTGCAAATTCTTTAATTGATGCAATTTCTTAATGAGATTAATATCATCAATAACCAAAATATCAACCGTTGATAAATCAACTTTATTTTCTTTCATTAAATCAACCAACAGGTTAGGGGAGGCAATAATGACATTTGCTTCATTATTCATAAAATCATCTGTCTCGGTTGTGGTGTTATCATTAACTTCATGATATTTATTAAACACCGCAAAACGATCTGAAACACTAACCGACTGTTTGGAACCGGCGGTAATAATTAAAATATTTTTCACTTGATGACGCGCAATAATATCAATCAACGGCAAAACGTAAGAACAAGTTTTACCGCAACGCGCCGGTGCAATGGTGAAAACATCCTTACCGGCCAAAATCGATGGTATTACATCAGCTTGCACCGTTGTTGGGGTTGTTAACCCTGCATCTGCTATTGCTTTGATTGTCGGCTCACTTAATCCTAAATCTTTAAAATCCATTTTTCCCTCTCTTATACTTCCGGAACAGATGTTTGCGTTAACTTATCGGCAGCTACCGGTATCTGTTCCGAACGTTCTAATTTTTTCCCAGCCAAGATATCTTTAATTTCACTTCCGGTCAAGGTCTCATATTCCATTAACGCTTGCGCCAATGTATCTAAATCTTGACGATGCTCGGTTAAAATAGCTTTAGCTTCATCATAAGCGTTAGATATTAACTGTTTGATTTCTGCATCAATTAGCTTAGACGTTTCCTCACTAATATTTGTATTACGACCGGCAGCAATGCCCAAGTAATTATCTTGATTTGAAGCGTATGATACTGGACCAAGTTTATCGCTCATTCCCCATTCCGTTACCATAGCGCGTGCCAAATTGGTTGCCATCTGAATATCTCCCTTGGCACCGGAAGTAACCTTTTCATGACCATATATCAATTCTTCACTCACACGTCCACCCATTGCCATGGTCAATGAAGACAACATTTTCAGACGCGATTCCGAATAAGAATCTTTTTCCGGTAAACTTTGTACCATACCCAGCGCACGACCACGCGGGATAATTGTTGCTTTATGGATAGGATCAGCTTCCGCAACGTTAAGCGCACCAATAGCGTGTCCGGCTTCATGATAGGCCGTTTTTTTCTTTTCTGCTTCATCCATAGCCATAGATTTACGTTCCGTTCCCATCAGCACCTTATCTTTAGCATTGTCAAAATCTTCGGCAGTTACCCGACGTTTATTGCGGCGCGCCGCCAACAAAGCGGCTTCATTGACCAGATTAGCTAAGTCAGCACCGGAAAAACCCGGTGTTCCCCTCGCCACAACGCTTAAATCCACATCGCGCGCCAACGGGACTTTGCGTACATGCACCTGTAAAATTGCCTCTCGACCGCGTACATCCGGATTGGCAACTTGAACTTGTCTATCAAAACGTCCAGGTCTTAATAATGCCGGATCCAAAACATCAGGTCGATTCGTGGCGGCAATTAAGATGACATTTTCGTTATCTTCAAAACCGTCCATTTCAACTAATAACTGGTTAAGTGTTTGTTCGCGCTCATCGTTACCACCACCATATCCGGCACCACGATGACGACCAACGGCATCAATTTCATCAACAAACAACAGGCAAGGAGCATTTTTCTTAGCTTGAGCAAACATATCGCGCACGCGAGAAGCGCCCACGCCAACAAACATTTCCACAAAATCAGAGCCGGAAATAGAGAAGAACGGCACGTTGGCTTCACCGGCAACAGCTTTGGCTAATAAAGTTTTTCCGGTTCCCGGAGGGCCGACCAACAAGACCCCCTTCGGTATTCTTCCGCCAAGACGCTTAAATTTTTGCGGTTCTTTTAAAAATTCAACAACTTCTTCTAATTCAGCCTTTGATTCATCAGCTCCGGCAACATCGGCAAATGTTACTTTTTTAGAATTTTCCACCAAGCGCGCTCTGGATTTTCCGAAGCTCATAGCTTTATTATTACCGGCATTAGCCTGACGGAAAAAATAAACCCATACACCGATTAAAAGCAACATCGGTCCCCAACCTATCAAAAGACTCATAAAGGTTGAATCTGCGGAATCTTGAGGTTTTGCTTCGATACGAACACCATTTTCTAAAAGCGTATCTATGGTTGTCGGATTATATGGTGCATAGGTTGAAAAAACTTTACCATCTGTTGTTTTACCCTTAATTTCATTACCACTCATCGTAATATCAACCACGCGTTTTTCCTGAACATTACGCATAAAATCAGAGTAGGCAATTTCGCCAACACCGCCATTTTCCCGTACTTGATTGGTATAGCTTAAGATTCCCACAGTTAAAATCAGCGCCAAACTCAATATCACAAAATTTTTTCCCAACTTCATTATAAATCCTTAACTTGTTCATATCCTCATAATATAATTTTCGTCGATAGTAACACAATTTAATATAATTTCAAGTTAATCTTTTCAACTCTTAATTTATTTTCAAGCTATTCTTCACAACTATTACGGCTTTTAAATACGCCATCTTCATATCCTTGAATCTGTTTATTTTGAGTAGCCATCTCTAATCTTTTGAGGGTTAATGCTACATATTTGCGTTCTCTCTCAATGCCCAAATATCGCCTTCCTAATTTATACGCTGTCACCGCCGTAGTACCGGAACCGAGAAAAGGATCAAAAACCATATCACCAACATTACTGGAAGCCAAAACCAATTTAGCAATCAATTTTTCCGGCTTTTGCGTCGGATGTTCCGTATTTTCGGCCATTGACCAAAACGGAATAGTGATATCTGTCCATATATTAGAAGGCGCCGTTAAACGAATTCGCTGACCATCTTTTTCCTGCCAATCTTTTGGTATGCCCGCCTGATCACGATAGGGTGCCAAAACCTTCCGCTGCATTTTAACGGCATCAAGATTAAACGTGTACTGTTCACTTTTGGTGAAAAACCAAATATCTTCCAAACAATTTTTCCAATTATTTTTGGCCGCACGTCCTTTGTCGCGTTCCCATGAAATCCGATTACGCAAAGTAAAATATTTACCGGCAACAACAGGAATGGCAATAGAAGTCTGCCAATCCGAACAAATATATATACTGGCATTTGGTTTTAAAATTCGCACGGTTTTAGCTAACCATTCATCAAGCCATTTTTGATAACTTTGTAAATCTGTTTGTTTAAATACACGCTTACCAAAACTTTTGGTCAAATTATACGGCGGATCAACAATCATTAAATCAACAAAACTATCCGGTAAACAGGTGAGGGCAGTAAAAGTGTCATGCCATATTATTTTATTATTAAAATCAGTTTCTCGTGATATATCCGAAAGCTTTAACGCGCGTTTAACATAACTATTTTCTTGAGTAGCAGAAAGAGATATCGTTTTATTGCGCGTTTTCTGAGGCATTATTGATCCTCTCCAAAACGTGAATTGACGAGATTAGAAAGTGCTGCAATTGCTTTTTGCGCATCTTTCCCTGTTGCCGAAACTTTGATTGTGCTTCCCTTAGAGGCGGCGAGCATCATTAAACTCAAGATGGAACTGCCGTCGGCAACTTGACCATCTTTTTCTACCAAAACTTTAGCCTCAACTTCATCCAAGCACTTAACAAACGCGGCTGCCGCTCGCGCATGCAAACCTTTCTGATTGCATATTTGCAGACATACTTCAATTGTTTCGGTCATTTGGCTGATCCGTTGAGCAATTGCGAGGCAACATTGATGTGTTTTTTTCCCGCTTCTTGGGCTAAATTAACGCATACATCTAAAGTTTGATCAACGCGAGCTGTGGCTAATTTTATTAACATTGGCAAATTAACACCCGCAATAACATCATATTTACCATGACCTATGATTGACATTGCCAAATTCGATGGTGTTCCCCCAAACATATCGGTCAGCAATAACACGCCGCTGCCATCGTCAACTTTTTTCGTTTTGGTCAGAATCTCTTGCCGACGCGCCTCCATATTATCTTCCGGACCGATACATACGCATTCTATTTGTGTTTGTTTTCCCACAACATGCTCCATGGCGGCAATAAATTCAGAAGCCAAATTACCATGGGTTACAAAGACTAATCCTATCATTTATCCGTCCCACTAGACCACACTTTTATTGCACCAAATGATTTGAGTAATTCTTCTTTGCTCTTTGCTCTAAACAATTCATCAGCCCGTACACGACGGCCGTTAAAGATAATTTCCTCAACATTCTCAACCGGTACAGCATAAACCCGAATCACAACTTCTCCTTGCAATTCAACAATCATAACAACTTCAGACTCAGCCAAAACATTGCAAGTTTCTTGATCAATACCATCCAAAATAATTGAACGTCTGACATCTCTCTTCAGCAAGGCCGTGCTTTTACCGTCAAATTCCAATATCGGTTCATAAGGTTCATTATCGCGCGCGTCAATAAAAACGGCTAATTCTCCATATTTATTTTCGATAATCTGAAAAAAATCCTGTTTTTCCATTAAAGTATAATACTGATTTTCCATGTCTTTCCTCAATAAAACATTAAACCATTCGCTACTCACTATACATATTATTTTTCCAAATGTCTATGATAACTTTATCCTTATTAGACTACTTTTTCAGCCGCGTGCTGAATTATTTTTTTCCAACGCACTATGCAATAAATCTTTAACTTGTTTACTATATGATTTTGATGAGGATTGTTCTTTATTTTTCTGCTGTTCAGCAGATGTCACAAATTCTTCCTGCGGTTTTTGTTTCTTATCATTTTGAGGCGGTAAAGTTGCTTTAACCGTCGTTTGTTTTTTAATTTCGGCCAATTTAGCCTCTTGCCCTGATTTCTTTAATATCATTTCGGCGGTCTGGTTTTGCGACATATTATGATTTCTTACGGTTTTAACATCATCGATTTTAATGTTTTTTACTTCCTTATTTTCCGCTGTTTTTCGTATCTGTTTAACGCCATCGGCAACCTTACCTTCAGCACGAGGCATTATATCACCTTTAATACCTGTTTGCTTAGCTATTGTTTTTTCCAGAGATTGAACACGTAAACGACGCGGATTGTAAACGGCTTCATTTATTTGTTTGGTATCATCGGCTAATTGTGAACGTTCAAGTCCGGCGCGGCGCGCTAAAGCATCAGCCTGCTGAACAGCATTCAGCTTGCCGGCATTTTCCTGTTGCCTCAGAGTCTGTAACTGTGTTTTTTGTTCGATCATTAAGCGTTCACTGGGGGCCAACGCATCAAGCAAGCTTGTGTCGCCGTTAGAAGCCTCTTTTTGACTTTGCCGCAGTTCGCGAAACGAGCGCTCAACATCTTCATCAAACCCATCTTCTTCATTTTCGTCATCATCGTATAATTGACGCACCTTTTTGCTTATTTTTCCCGTCTTTGTGCGCTTATTATCCGCCTGCATTTTATTATGTTTAGCCTGCCACTTTTCAGCCTCAAGAGCATCAATCCGTAGGGTTAATCGTTCACTATCATCAATTTTTTTCTTCTTCCAATCCGGCACTATAGCACCATCATCATCGTCACTATCATCATTTTTAATTATTTCCTCATCTTCAACCATTACCTTAATTCCTTTTGCTATTTGGTTGTATATGTTATCATAATTGAGCCATCATAGAAAATTTGCGGAGACACATTGATTGTCATATTATCATCACGCAATAAATTAAATTTACGACCGGCTAATATATTGTCGAGCAACGCTTTTTTTAATTCATTCCAATCGGCAACATTTGAGAAAAAGAGCTTTTGTTGTTCAATAATCGTTTCCAATTTCGGTTCGTCTTCCATTTTATCATAATCAAGTCCCCACAATTTCAAATAAGCACGGTTATAAAATTTCAACCGCTGATTTGCCCCTAAAATGATAACCGAATCGCTTAAATTATCCAAAATGCCTTGTTGCATTGATGTCAGATCATTCAAGCGGCGCATGGTCGCCAATCTATCTGAAACATCTTCATAAGCAAAAATAATACCATTTGGATGCGGCATACGAAAACGATGAATAGTCCGCCCATCCGGAATATACAGTAAATCTTCTTTTATTTTCCATAAGCCGCTGAAAACACTTAATTCTTCATCTTTAAATGTTTTAAAATCTGATATCGCTGGCAATAAATTATGTTGACGAATTGTTTCAATAAACTGCATATAAGTCGGCGTTTTTTCAATAAATTCATTATCCAAATTCCATAGGTTACGAAACGATGCATTGGAGAAATATAAATTTGTTTTTTCATCAAAAATCGCAAATGCCGTTCCTAAAACCCCTAAAATTTCCAAGTGATTATTCTGATTTATCCTAAAGTTACGCTTAGCTTTTTCTAATTCGGTATTATTTACTAAATAGCCGACGGTACCGATTTTATCTAAATCATCGTCAAGAAAATATGGGTTTTCGTAAAGCGCATAATTATATACATTGCCTTGATGAACAAGATTAAATGATTTTTTCTGTTTTTTCTTACTTTTTTGGGCCGCTTGAGCTAAGGCAAACGCCACAGCTTCCCCTTTATTATTGTTAATTTCGACGCTATGTTCAATAACTTCTTCTTTGCTTTTGTTACCGGCATATTCAACGTATTTCTTATTGACCAAGGCAATATTAAGATTTTCGTCACGTAACCATAAAGGCGAATCGAGACCGTCAACCATATTTTCAAGCTGTTTAACCTTATATTTTATTTGCTCGATTTCCTGTTTTAAGACGTCAATTTGCGCCGTCTGCGCAGAAATATCGCGGAACCAAATAATATCGCAATATAAGTTATTGTCTGTGCTTTGCACGCGGCTACCATAAGCACACACAAAGCGTTCTCCACCTTTTATGGTCAGAATGTCTTCAAATGCCAGTCCTTCTTGTTGCAATAATGTAACATATTTTTTTAATCGCACGGCATCATCTTTATAAAACAAATTTGTAATTTCAGAAAATGATGACGCTGTACCGTTCTTTAACCCTAGGATAACTGCTAACCGACGCGAACATTTTTCCTTAATATTTTTCTGCGGATCCTTGACTTTTTGGTCCGGATATACAAAACAAAAATATCCGTCTTTTGCCGTAAATAACAATTCATTACACCGTTCACGATCACGACGGATAAAATATATCTTATGTTTATAAGTGTATATTCTATACTGTAAAAAGATTATCGATATTAATAACCCAACAACTATTATACCACTTAAAATCAATACTAAATCTAACACTTGCACATTCATCAACATTACTCTAAAAAATGTTTGCACTGACACTTATTTTATATTATATAAAACAATAAGCAATTTATTTTTTTCATTAATTGAAAGTTTTTATCGAAAATGTTAACTTTAGCTTTTGATACGACAGCCAACAGTTGCAATCTTGTTCTCTTAGACGATACAAATGTTATCGGTAAGTTTGTTGAAGAAATGGAATTTGGTCAGGCCGAGGTTTTGTTGTTCCAACTCAATAAATTGTTGAAAAACAACAATTTGACTTTTCAAGATATTGGCTTATTAGGCGTCTGCACCGGTCCTGGTTCATTTACCGGCGTACGCTCATCTATTGCCGCTGCTAAGGCTTTCAGTCTGGCACACCCTAATATGGACATAACCGGAGTATCGGCTTTTGAAGCTTATGCTCATTCCTTAAGTATGTTTGAACTGAGTTCCTATAATGCAGTCATTATTGAAACAAAGCGTGATGACTTTTATTTTCAGCTTTTTAACGGTAAATTGGAAAAAATTACCGAAGCATTGGTCTTGTCTTATGAACAAATCATCGATATATTAAAAGGCAAAACCGTAACGTTGGTTGGTAACGGCGTTGAGCGTTTTTTGGATAAGCCGAGCGGACTGGTTTTGCATACAATCCGTATGGATAAATCGGTTCCAATTGTTGATTTGGCGGTGTGTGCCATCCAAAAAATGCGCAATAAAAAACTGAATTTTCCTAAACCATTATACTTAAGGGCACCTGATGTTTGTGTAAAATCTTAAAAATTATGTAGCGAAATGAGAAAGAACAGTGTAATGCTTAATGAAGTATTGTTTATAAATATAAAGAGGAAAATATGACTAAATCAGAGTTGGTTGAAAAAATTGCTTCGAAAATGCCTAATTTGACTATTCGAGATATAGATAGAATCGTTAATGTTATTTTTCAGCGTTTGACGCGTGCGTTGGCCGATGGTGATCGTGTTGAAATTCGCGGCTTTGGTGCGTTTTCCGTTCGTTCCAGAAAACCGAGAGTTGCAATTAACCCGAAAAATAAGAAAAGTGTAGAGGTTCCGGAAAAGCGCATTGTCCATTTTAAAACCGGAAAAGAACTACACGCTCGGCTAAATGCTTAAGGATTAATATTTATAAAGGAAGTAACAGATGAAGTTTTTACACTATATTTGGGCTTTACCTTTCATTTTATTTGCTGCGTGGGCAATATATAGCGCCGATTCGGCTGATGGCATTGCTTTTGTCTTATGGCCGCAAGAAAAAACAGTTACGAGTTGGAATGTAAAGCTCGTACTTCTAGTTACTCTCATATATGGATATATCGGAGGCCGAGTAGGGGCGTGGTTTGCTCAAGCACCGGTTCGTCGAGAATTAAAAAAACAAAAAAAAGCCAATAAGATTTTAGCTAAAGAACAAGATGAATTAAATAAAACCGTTGACGGATTAAAGCAAAATGTTTCAGCATTGCAAGAAAAAGCCAAAGCTAAAGAAAATAATGCAACATCACCAAACAATGGCATTATGGCTAAGATAAAACAAAAATTTGGCACCAAAGAGGAAAGATAAATGAATTGGTTGACCGATATTGTTCGTCCTAAGATTCAAAAAACGACTCCCAAAGAAATAGCGGAAAATTTGTGGGTTAAATGTCCAAACTGCGAACAAATGCTCTTTTCTAAAGAGTTAAAGAAGTCGTTTTACGTATGTACTTCTTGCGGACATCATTTACGCTTATATGTAGAAAAAAGATTTCGTTTACTGTTTGATAATGCCGAATATACACTCATCGAAATACCACACCCTCAAGACGATCCGTTAAAATTTAAAGATTTGCAACGATACACCGAACGTTTAAAAAACAATCGCAAAAAAACCGAATCTAATGATGCCATTCAAGTCGCACGCGGTAAGATAGGCGGAATTAAAAGCATTATTGCAGCCTTAGATTTTTCTTTTATGGGTGGTTCCATGGGCATTGCTGTCGGAGAGGGAATTATTACGGCGGCAAAATTAGCTAAGGATGCGAAGCAACCGCTGATTATTGTTTCTTCATCAGGTGGCGCACGTATGCAAGAAGGGATGTTCTCGCTCATGCAAATGGCGCGCACCACAGCGGCCATCAGCCAACTGAAAGAGGCGGGAATCCCCTTTATTTCTATTTTAACTGACCCGACAACCGGTGGTGTTTCAGCCTCATTTGCTATGTTGGGTGATGTCAATATTGCTGAAAAAGGGTGTTTAATCGGTTTTGCCGGTCAACGGGTGATTGAACAGACCATTCACGAGAAGTTGCCAGAAGGTTTTCAACGGGCAGAATATTTGCTGGAACATGGTATGGTTGACTTGGTTGTTGAAAGAATGCAGATGAGAGATCAACTCATCAAAATACTCAAAGTGTTAACCGCTCATGTGTAGCCGCACTATGTTTTATATTTAAAAAAATAGTTACAAAGTACTTGTTTTTAATATTTTTTTAATATAAATAATTTAGTCTAGACACAGTTGGGGCGTAAATATTTCTATTTACGACTGCAATTGTGTAGATACAAGAGGTATTTACGTATAAGTTAATTGGAAAGGAACGAAAATGAAAAAACAAGTTGTTGTGTTAATTGCGGCAGTTGCCTTTATTTTGGGTATTGGTGCTTGTTGCGCTTTTTGCTGCGGTAAATCTAAAATTGCTACCATTGACGTGGCGGCAATTGTTAATCAGTCTGAACAAGTTCAAGCTTTAAAGACTGAACAAGCAGCTCAAGCTCAAGCATTGGCTCAATGGTTGCAGGCAGCTCAAGCTGAAGTTGAAAAGCAATCTGATGCAAGCAAAAAAGAAGCTTTGTTACAACAATATAATACTGAATTTGCTCAAAGAAGAGAAGCCGTTGCTCAACAATATGCAGCTAAATTGCAAGAAGTTGATAACAACATTAAGCAAACAATTGCCGATGAAGCTAAAAAACTCGGCTATAAAATTGTAATTGTTAAAGAAGTTGCTGTTTATGGCGGTGATGACATTACAGAAGCTGTTGCTAAAGTTGTAAAATAATCTACTGATTTTTTGTTATAGAAATTAGTTGATATATTCTTAAATAAGGATCTCTTATTCATCATGAAAGAGATTCTTATTTTTTTTAAGCAAAAAAAATTTGCGAATCACGCAAAAAAGATGTTGACTCTTGTAAATAACCTTTCTATAATCCGCTTAATTTTGAAAAGTGGTGATCAACTTTTTGAATGTTTAAATAATTGAAATTAATGGAGATTAAATTTGGCTCGTA
>ONQU01000036.1 GCA_900320035.1 uncultured Rhodospirillaceae bacterium
AGTTGAAGAAATACGTTCTTCCAAATCGGCAATATCGGTTCCTAAAGTTGGCTGATAGCCCACACGCGACGGCATTTGTCCCAATAGTACCGAAACTTCCGAACCGGCCTGCACAAAGCGGAAAATATTATCAATCAGAAGCAAAACATCTTTCTTTTCATAATCGCGAAAATATTCAGCCATTGTTAAACCGGTCAGCGGCACCCGAAAACGCACGCCCGGCGCTTCGTTCATTTGTCCGAAAACCATCACCGTTTTATCTAAAACACCGGCCGCTTTCATCTCGCGATAAAGCTGTTCACCTTCGCGTGAACGTTCGCCTACGCCACAAAAAATACTGGCCCCGTCATAGCGCCCGACCATATTGTTAATCAGCTCGGTAATCAGCACCGTTTTACCCACACCGGCACCACCAAATAAACCGGCTTTGCCGCCGCGCTCCATCGGTGCCAACAAATCAATGGCTTTAATGCCGGAAATAAATATTTCTGAACTCGGTTGCCGTTCCTTTAACGGCACGGCAGCGGCATGAATCGATTTTTTCGTACTCTTTTTAATGGATTTACCACCATCAATCGGCTGCCCAAAGATATTAAACATTCGTCCCAGTATGTTATCACCTACCGGCACCTCAATCGGTTTACCGGTATCAATCACTTCCATCTTGCGAGCCAAACCACCGGTTGCCCCCATCACTAAAGCTCGCACAGTTTTCTGGTCAACATAGCCTTCAACTTCAGCAATTAAATTGCCAATTTGCAAGGCATTATGTAAATGCGGTAACTGTCGCGCAAATTCAATTTCTGCCACACCACCGTTAATCGCCGTAATATATCCGATATTTTGTTCTTGTTCTGCCATTTTTAAAACCCGCTATATATTTAGTCATAAAAATAATCTTTTCATCATCTAACATATAGCAGGAATATTAATATAATCCTAAAACAAACCTAAAATTGCTTCAATAATCGGTTTATCGGCCGGTGCAAAGTCATAGTTTGGCAAATCTTGCGGCTTCACCCATTTATATTGTTCATGTTCCAACACCACCGGAATATCTTGACTTTTACAAGTTGCCCAAAACGAATGTAAAACAATAGTCCCGAAATCATAAGTATATGAGCTGGTCACAAACGGCTCACGCACAAAAATTTCCAGTTGCATTTCTTCCATCATCTCGCGGCGCAAACATTCTTCCAGTGTTTCGCCTTTTTCCAATTTACCACCCGGAAATTCCCATTTATATTCCAAACTTTTGCCATGTTTGCGTTGCGCTATCAACATCAAACCGTCGCACATAATTAAGCCGGCGGCTACATCTTTAGTTGTTTTGGTTGCATCCATTTTTCATCTCCCGAATTTTATAACTTAATAGCATATTGCGCTTCTTTTTTCAATCATTATATGAAATTTGGTTCACAACAATATGAGGAGAATGATAAATGCGAAAGATTTTAATGCTGCTAGCGATTGCTTTCTCAATAACTTGCAATAACACAACTTATGCCGGCGATAAGCCACATAACAGTGCTACCGCGCAACAAATAGATGATGCCGCTAGAACATACTTGAGCGAATGTATAAATAACAAAGCCAACAGCATTAAGCAGTGCGTTAAACAAACCAAACATATGATGAAAAAGCAATATAAAGCCGCCGCAAAGGCAGAAAAAAACAAAGATAATTAGACGAACAGCTCGCACACGGCCGCCTGACAAAGTTCCAAGCCAATTTTTTTCTCGGCACTGGTTGCAATAATGTCATTCATCGCGGCCGCATGATTTTTCAACTCGTCCATAACTTTAGCCTGTGTTTTTGATAATTCAGCCGCCGCTATTTTATCAATTTTGGTTAATACAATCTGATAAACCACCGCCGAATCGTCGAGCAATTTCATCATTTCTAAATCTTCTTTTTTCAGCCCATGACGCGCATCAATCAGCAAAAAAACTCGCCGTAAATTCGGCCGTCCGCGCAGATAATCTTTCAGCACTGCTTGCCATTGTTTCGCCAGTTTTTCCGGCGCCTTGGCATAGCCGTATCCAGGTAAATCTACCAGATACAACTTACCGTCAAAATCAAAAAAATTAAGTTGTTGTGTGCGCCCCGGTGTTGACGAAGTTTTCGCCAGTTTTTTCTGATTAAACAAGGCATTGATCAAACTCGACTTGCCTACATTGGAACGGCCGGCAAAGGCAACCTCATTACGGTCAGCATCCGGTAGTTGTGACAGTTGCGCCACGCTAAGCACAAAATCACAACGTCTGCCAAACTGAGCTTGCGCCGCCACCAACTGCTCGGCTGTATATTCTTGCGCCATTATTTTACCCCGTTTTTATGCATAATCACACGTTGTTGAATCATCGAAAGAACGTTGCTCAAAGTCCAGTAGATAACCAATCCGACGGCAAAATGGGCAAACATAAACATAAAAATCAGCGGCATCAAAGCAAACATACGTGCTTGATCCTTGTTTGTCGGTGTCGGGTTAAGTTTGGTCTGTAAATACATAGTCAAACCATAAATCAGCGGCCATACACCAATATCGAACGCCGACGGCACCCAAATATGCGCCCACTGTGAAATGGTCAGCGGATCCGGCGCCGATAAGTCTTTAATCCAACCGATAAACGGCGCATGACGAATTTCGAGTGCAATCACCAAAACTTTATACAGCGAGAAAAACACTGGAATTTGTATCAGCATCGGCAAACATCCGGCCGCCGGATTGATTTTCTCTTTTTTATAAAGCTCCATCGTCGCCCGTTGTTGCGCCATTTTATCATTCTTATACATTGCTTGAATTGCCATAATTTTCGGTTGAACTTTCTTCATTTTCGACATATTTTCAAACGATTTATTGGCTATCGGAAACAGGATTAAACGCAACATCGCCGCAAACAATATAATTGCCCACCCCATATTACCTAACAGTTGATACAGATAATCTAAAATATAAAAGAACGGTTTGGTTAAGAAATAATACCAACCGAAATCAACCGCCAAATCAAACTTTTTAATATTTTCTGCATATTTATCTAATAGTTTAATTTCTTTAGCGCCGGCATACAGACGCGTCGCCACTTTAGCTGTTTCACCTTTTTTAACCGCTAATGCTTGTCCTCTATAATCGAGCTGAAACGTATTATCTGCTACTTGGCGCAAATTGATATCGGCCTTAAAATCATCAGCAAAAACAAAAGCCCCAAACCAATATTTATCGGTAAAAGAAACCCAACCGCCGGTGGTTTCGAAATTTTCGCCTTTATCATCAATTTTGCTATACACAATTTCCTTTAAATTATCATCGAGAATCGCCGTAAACCCTTGATGAACAATACCACGTTGCAAATTATCTTCGGTTGCCCGTTTGCTTAGTAAACCATAAGGCACAACACTAATATCTTTACTGCTTTGATTTTCAACAATTTGTTCCACATTGAACAGATAATTTTCATCTACGCTGATAATATATTTAAAGGTTAAACCTTCGCCATTACGCCACACAAGAGTTACCGGTGTTTGCGGGGTTAATTTTTCACCCTCAACCACTTGCCACAACGTATCTTTATTTGGAAGTTTCAAATTCGGATTACTTGACAGCCAACCATATTCGGCAAAAAACGCCGCCGCTGTTTTAGCCGGTGCCAAAAGCTGCACTGCCGGACTATTCTCATCAATGGTATCTTTATATTTAGAAAGCAAAACTTCATCAAAACGCACACCTTTTAAGCGTATGCTACCGCTCAAACTTCCGTTTTCAATCGGTAAACGCTTATCTTGCTGCAATGTTTCTTTGACATCGGCAAATACCGGTGCAACTTCTGCCTCTGCGGCTAAGTTTTTTTCTTCTTCGGTAGCGGTAACGGCAATTTCCTGAGTTACCGGCTCAGTTTTCGCCGGTGCAAAAAAGTAATTAACCGCCAAAACCACCAAAGCTGATAAAATCACCGCTAAATAAAAACTCTTCAAATCTTCCTTATTCATCAGTAGCTCCTTAATGATACGCAAATATCATTGTTAGTAAATTATTTTAGCTTAAAAAGCAAGCATTTATCATCACTTATGCTTTTCTTGTCGCGGCGGCACCGGATCATAGCCTGAACCACCCCACGGATGACAGCGCAAAAGCCGCCGCATGCCTAAATATCCGCCCTTCAAAACACCATGGATTTTGATGGCTTCAATCATATATTGCGAACAAGTTGGCCGATAGCGGCATACACCCGGGCACAGCGGCGAAATAAAATATTGATAGAACTTAATCGGCAGAATCGCTATTTTTTTTAACATCTTGTGTCGTCTCTGTTTCATCTTCTGTTGTTTCCGCCAATATCTGTTTATTAGCTTTTTTAAATGCATATTTAACATCACCTTGCAACTCAGCATACGTGCAATTTACGGTGCTTAAACGCCCTACCAGCACATAGTCAATATTCGGTAGAGCCAGCTTTTCATAAACTTCACGCACAATTGCCCGTAAACGCCGTTTGACGCGGTTACGAACATTGGCTTTACCCAAACGTTTGGTCGCCGTAAAACCAATACGCGCTTGACGCATTTCTTCGCTAACAGATAACGGACGAGCCGCTTGTAACATAACATTGTGTGTAATCACAGTTATATCCTTAGCGGCTCTTAAAAAATCTTTTCTTTTTTTTAAGACAATAAATTTGCTCATGTCTTTTTTATAGATTAAGCTGAAATTCTTTTACGTCCTCTGGCGCGGCGTGCTGATAAAACCTTGCGACCGCTGACTGTTGCCATACGTGCTCTGAAACCATGGCGACGGGTACGTACCAATTTACTTGGTTGATATGTTCTTTTCATGTTTTTTCTCCGGTTATTTATTAATTATTTAAAGCTCGCCCCATGCGAACTCTCGGTATTTTTCTCTGCTTTTATAACGATATAAATTATGCGAGTCAATAAAAAAATGCAAAAAATGCGGTTTTTAAGCCCGATGATACGGATGATGATTGATAATGGTTTGCACCCGATATATCTGTTCAGCCAAAACCGCCCGCATCAGCATGTGCGGCAAAGTCAATTTACCAAACGATAAAATTAAATCGGCTCTATCACGGGTAGATTGCAAATGCCCATCGGCACCGCCGATTAAAAAGCAAATTTCCGAACATCCGGCGTTCAGCCAATTTTCAATTTTATCAGCTAAATCAATACTGGAAATATTAACACCGCGTTCATCGAGCACCACCACCTTTGCCCCGTGCGGAATATTGCTTTGCAAAAATTTAGCCTCGTCTTCTTGGGTAGAGTTGTCTTTTTCTTTAATCACCATATCCCAACCGGAACGCTTCATATATTCGGCGATTATCGCCGCCTCAGGCGAGCTGTTTTTGCATTTACCGATGGCGATAATAGTGGCTTTCATATCTATTCTTTGCGCAAATTGGCAGCCGATTGCCACATCTTTTCCAAATTATAAAACTCACGCACTTCCGGCCGGAAAATATGCACAATCACATCAAATGCGTCAATCAACACCCAGTCGGCCTTAGCTTCACCTTCTATGGCACAACGATAGCCACCGGCCTTCAAGGCTTCTTCAATTTTTTGAGCAATTGAAGCCACATGACGATTAGACGTACCACTGGCCACCACCATATAGCTGGCAATAGACGTTTTACCGGCCAAATCAATGGTTATTACATCTTCAGCTTTCATATCATCAAGTGCATTTTGCACAATATTTAATATTTTTTTATCTTGCAGTTCAGACAATTTATTCTCCCTTAATTTTAATTCAACGGCGACCACGGTTTCTTTTCTTCTGTTGCTTGCGGCTCTGCTATCACTTTTTGACGCACACGCCCCACAAAACCGTTCACCGCATGTAAACAGGCTTGCAAATTTTCACCCGCCACCGCTGATATGGTAAATATTTGCGCATCGCAAACTTTGGCCAAAGCGGCTTTTTTCTCCATAATTTCTTCGGCGGTCAAAGCATCACACTTGTTTAAGGCTACCACTGTCGGTTTATCTTTCAACTTATCGCTATACAGTTCCAATTCCTTGCGAATCGTCACATAATCAGCCGCTACATCTTCGGTTGTGGCATCAATTAAGTGCAAAAATACCGAGCACCGCTCAACGTGCTTCAGAAAGCGATCACCCAGCCCGATACCTTCATGAGCTCCCTCAATCAACCCCGGAATATCAGCAATAACCAATTCTTGATTATCCACCCAAGCCACGCCTAAATGTGGATGCAATGTAGTAAACGGATAATCGGCAATTTTCGGCCGCGCCGACGTCACTGCCGATAAAAATGTTGACTTTCCGGCATTCGGTAAACCAATCAAACCAACATCAGCAATAATCTTCAAGCGCAGCCACACCCAAAGTTCTTCCCCCGGAGTCCCCGGACCGGCATAGCGCGGAGCTTGATTGGTTGAGCTCTTGAAACGTGTATTACCTAAACCACCTTTACCGCCTTTGGCAATCAAAAAACGTTCACCTGCTTCAACCATATCTTTAATCACGGTTTCACCGTCTTCAGCCACAATTTCGGTACCGACCGGAACTTTAATAATTAAGTCTTCGCCTTTGTAGCCGGTCATTTCCGAACCCATACCTTGTTGGCCTTTTTGTGCTTTAAAATGTTGCTGATAACGAAAATCAATTAGCGTATTGAGGTTTTCAACCGCTTCAAAATACACATTACCGCCATTGCCGCCATCGCCACCGTTCGGACCACCGAATTCAATGAATTTTTCACGCCGAAACGAGACACAGCCTTTGCCGCCATCGCCTGCTTTTATGTATATTTTTGCCTGATCCAAAAACTTCATTTTCTCTGCCTGTGTTTTCGATAAAAAAAGGGGCACGAAGCCCCTTATTTATCACAAAATTTATAGCCTATTCGGTAACAACAGAAACATAAACTCTGTCATTAGCTTTGGTCTTAAATTCAACCTTGCCTTCAGCCGTGGCAAAAATCGTATAATCTTTACCTAAGCCAACATTTTGACCCGGATGATATTTAGTGCCACGTTGACGAATGATAATATTGCCCGGAATAACCGCTTCACCGCCAAACTTTTTTACACCTAAACGACGACCTTCCGAATCGCGACCGTTACTAGAGCTACCGCCTGATTTTTTATGTGCCATAACGTTTCTCCTTTAACCTTAACCTAAAATATCCGTGATTTTAACAATCGTGATATTTTGTCTGTGACCGTTCTTACGACGATAATTTTGTCTTCTCTTCTTTTTGAAAACGATAACTTTAGCATCTTTAGCCTGTTTAACAACCAAAGCCTTAACGCTAGCACCCGCAACCAGCGGTGTACCAAATTTTTCACCCAAAGACAAAACTTCGTTAAAAACGACCTCTTTTCCTTCTTCACCGGCGATTTTTTCAATTTTTACAACATCACCTGTGGTGACATTATATTGCTTACCGCCTGTCTTAATTACTGCGTACATTTTATTTTCCTAACTTTCATTTAAACATAAAGCAATGGCTTGTAATATACATAAGTTTTTGCCGCTGTCAATAGCAAAAATAACGATTTTTTAATTTTTTAT
>ONQU01000096.1 GCA_900320035.1 uncultured Rhodospirillaceae bacterium
CTTCACTTTTGCCGCCACGGCCGTTGCCAAAGCTGTTCCATCCTTAGTCAAACAATTCATTTTCCAATTGCCGGCTATCAATTTTTTACGAACCATTTTTCTCATCCTTATTACATTTTTTCAAAACTGTCGTCACTTGTAACACACAAATTTCTTTTTTTCTACTAAAAAAGCAGTTTAGCCACATTTTAATTATTATTTCAATATATTATTGATTGTTGTTATATACTTTTTCTATTGTTTTATGATACTTTATCATTGTTTATCTATTCATTTCTTATTGTTACCGGATAGTTATTCATCATTATCACTTGATTATTGATTGTATTTACACAGTTATGCAGAAATTTAAGGTTGTATAATTTAATTTATTATTTGCATTCATAATTTATCTACTTATAATGAGCAAAAATAACTATGTATAAGGAAGAAAAATGATAAATAAATTTGCAAGTATGCGTGACAGTTTGTTCACCAAAATCATTTTAACTTTAACCGGTTTAAGCTTTGTTTCATTGTTTGGCGTTTCCGGTTATATCAGTTCGGCTAACCGCAATAAAACGGTTATCAAAGTTGATGAGATTGAAATTTCGCAAAGTGAATTTAATTATGCCGTGCAAAAAGAGATAGCAAAAATGCGCGCGCTAGGTATGGATTTAGATGAAGACGGAAAATTAAAAGCACAGATTATCAACAAGTTAGCAAAAAACTTGTTGGACGATGCCATTATCCGAAATACTATGCGTAAATATAACATCGATTTTACCGATGCTTTAGTGCAACGCGTCATTTTTTCGCAACCGCAATTTTTAGATGCACACGGTCATTTTAATCGTGAAGCCTATAAGTTGTTTTTAAATCGTACCAACCAAAGTGAGAAAGAACTGATTGCAGATATTAAACGTGATTTGGCACGCAAATTGCTGATTGATTCGCAAGTTTCTTACACCCATGTACCAGAAGTGTTGGTGGAACAAATGCAAAAAGTGCTCGGCCAACGTCGCACTTTCAGCTACATGAAAATTGCTCATGCCGCTGCTGTGGTTAATCGCCAGCCAACAGATGAAGAATTAGATGGAATTTATGAAGATTTTGCCGAAGAATTTACCATTCCGGAAAAACGCAATGTAACAGTTATGTTTCTCTCGATGGATGATATTGAAAAAAATATTGCCGTTACACCGGAAGAAATTGCGGCCTACTATAAAGAGCACATCGATGAATATGAACAACCGGAACAGCGCGCCGTTTTGCAAATGGTGTTTGATAACAAAGATGAGGCTGTTGCCGCAGCGGCACAACTTGCACAAGGTACTGATTTTATGGCTGTTGCCGCCCAAGCCGGTCAAAACGCAGAAGATGTCGATTTAGGCTTAGTGGCACGCTCGGATTTATCCGATGAATTAGCTGATGTCGTTTTTGTCCTAAACAAAGGTCAAACTTCTGATATTGTTGAAATTGCCGACAGTTGGCAAATTTTAAAGGTTACCGATATCAAAGCACCGCAAAAAATGGATAAGGCTAAGGCTGAAGCCGAAATTACCGATATATTGCGCCAAGATAAACTTTATGACGATAGCTACGAACAAATTAACGCTATTGAAGATAAACTCGGTGCTGGCAACAGCTTGGAAGAAATTGCTCAAAGTTACAATGTTAACTTAATTGAAGTGAAGAATTTAGCTGAAGACGGTTCGGCTGAATTGAATCATCCGCTGTTAGCACAAATTTTGCAGAAAAATAAAGATGTAACGGATTCTGCCTTTACTTATAACGAAGGTGAAATCACCCAAGCGGTAGAAGATGATAATGGCATTATTTTGATACGTGTTGACCGTATTATTGCCGAACATCAATTGCCGCGCGAAGAAGCTACACCTCGCTTAAAGCAAATTTGGCTGGAAAATGAAAAAACTGCCCTCACCCAAGAAAAAGCCGATAATGTTGAGCAAGATCTAGCCCAAGGCGATAATTTTGTTGATGTAGCCCGCCGTTATGGTTTACGCGTTGCCAAATCAATGCCTATTAGTCGCGGTGAAGTTATTGCCGATATTAAACCGGCTGAAATGATGAAACTTTTTACCTTACCGCAAGATGAAGCAACCGTTATATCGCAAGGTGATGATTATCTGGTGATTGCAACAACCAATATTTATGACGGTAGCAAGTCGTTAACTGATGAAGATAAAAACTTGTTGTGGCAGGCCATGTACATGGAGATGAATCAGGAAATGGCCGGTGCTTTGTTGCAAGATTTTGCTTCGAATTATAAAGTTGAGGTTAACCAACATCGTATGGGTCTAGGTGACGACGAATGAAAATAGTCTTTATGGGGACGCCGGACTTTGCTGTTCCGGCGCTAAAGCGTTTAATCAACGAGCATGAAGTGGTCTGCGTCTATACACGCGAACCGAAACCTGCCGGTCGTGGCAATAAAGTTAATAAAACGCCGATACATCTGGTGGCCGAACAAAATAACATTGAAGTACGTACACCTAAA
>ONQU01000150.1 GCA_900320035.1 uncultured Rhodospirillaceae bacterium
CATATCCGACCAATAAAGGTTTGTGGGATAAGCCGTCATGCGTGAACAATGTGGAAACATTGGCCAATGTCTCTAAAATTATGCTCAAAGGTGCCGATTGGTTTGCTTCATTCGGAACGGAAACTTCTAAAGGAACCAAGGTGTTTGCCTTGACCGGACAGGTTCAGCATTCGGGCTTGATTGAAGTACCGATGGGAACGACCATCAATGAAATTGTTAATGAAATCGGTGGCGGCGTGCCGGAAGGTAAAACTTTAAAAGCCGTGCAAACCGGTGGACCATCCGGCGGTGTTATTCCGGCTAAATATATGGATATGCCGGTTTGTTATGAAGAACTTAAGAAACTCGGTTCAATTATGGGGTCCGGCGGTATGATTGTGATTGATGATTCATCGGATATGGTATCGCTGGCAAAATTCTATCTTGATTTTACGGTTGATGAATCTTGCGGTAAATGTGCGCCATGCCGAATTGGCGGTAAACAAATGCTGTTGCTTTTAGATAAAATCAATCGCGGTCGCGGCAAAAAGAAAGATTTGGAACAATTAAAAAAGATTGCCTTTGCCATGCAAAAAGCATCGCTTTGCGGTTTGGGGCAAACGGCACCAAATCCGGTTTTATCAACACTGCGCTTTTATGAAGAAGAATATACAAATAAATTGCTTGACGGTAAAGAGAAGGAGTAAGAAAAGATGGTAAAATTGAAAATTGATAACGTTGAAGTTGAAGTTGCTGACGGCACCAGCATTTTAGATGCGGCGCGTCAAGCCCAAATCAATATTCCGACTCTGTGCAAGCATCCTGATGTTGATCCAAGTGCCGGTTGCGGCTTATGTATTGTGAAAGTTGGCGGGCGCATTATGCGTTCTTGCTCAACGCCTGCGGCTGAAGGCATGGAAGTGGTCACGTCTGATGCCGAACTCAAAGAAATCAGAAAAACTGTTTTGCAATTGATTTTAAGTAATCACCCGAATGATTGCTTGAATTGTACCCGTAGCGGACAATGTGAATTGCAAGATATGTCCTCGGAAATGGGAATTGATCGTAATGATATTATCAAATTGGTATCACAGGAACCGAAAGATGATACGACCAAAGCCATTGTTTTTGATCCGGCAAAATGTATTGTTTGCGGTAGATGTGTTAATATATGCCAAAAGGTGCAGAATGTTTGGGCTTTAAGCTATTTACGTCGTGGTTTTGTGACTAAAGTTACCGGTGCAAATGATACCAAGATTGGCGATTCACCGTGTATTAAATGCGGTCAATGCGCCGCACACTGCCCAACCGGCGCCATTACCGATTATGACAACACTGCTAGGGTGGCGGCCTTGTTAAATGATAAAGAAAACATAACCGTCGTGCAGATTGCACCGGCTGTTCGCGTCGCCTTAGGTGAAGAATTCGGTTTTGATTTTGGTACCAATTTAACCGGTAAAATCTACGCAGCTTTGCGTCGTTTAGGATTTGCTAAAGTATTTGATACCAATTTTGGGGCTGATTTAACCATCATTGAAGAAGCCAGTGAATTTGTTAAACGCTTTACCAATCAAGATAATTTACCGATGTTTACCTCGTGCTGTCCGGCATGGGTAGATTATTTGGAAAAATATTATCCGCAAAATATTCCGAATTTATCATCATGCAAATCGCCACACCAAATGGTTGGTGCCATTGCCAAAACATATTGGGCAGAAAAAGCAGGTATTGATGCGGCAAAAGTGAAGGTCGTTTCGGTGATGCCTTGCACAGCGAAAAAATGGGAAATTGAACGTAATGAAACCATGGCTTCATCCGGCTATAAAGACGTTGATGAGGTCATTACAACGCGTGAATTAGCCAAGATGATTAAAGCGGCCGGCATTGATTTCAAACGTCTGAAAGAGGAAGAAGCCGATAATCCGCTCGGTGAATATTCCGGTGCGGCCACAATTTTTGGCGTAACCGGCGGTGTGATGACAGCGGCTTTACGTACGGCTTATTTCTACATTACCGGAGAAGAACTGGGAACATTGAACTTTAAGGAAATTGAAGGTCTCTCAGCCGTTAAAGTTGCTGAAATTGATATTAAAGGTACCAAAGTTCGCATTGCCGTGGTCAATGGTGTCGGTAATGTCGCACCGGTAATGGAAGCTATCAATAAAGCTAAAGCCGAGGGAGGCGAATTACCGTATCACTTTGTAGAAGTTATGGCTTGTCCAGGCGGTTGTATTGCCGGTGGCGGTCAGCCACGCGTCATGGGCGCAACTTTTGATAAGCCTTGGGGTATTAATAACGAAATTCGTAAACTTCGTTCAAAAGGTTTGAACACAGAAGATGTTGAAGCTAAGAATCGTTTATCACACAAAAACGAGTCGATTAAGAAGCTGTATGCCGAATATTTAGGTGAAGCCGGCGGTGAAAAAGCGCACCATCTGCTACATACGAAATATTGTGAGCGTGATTTATATAAATAAGTTGCTGTGGTATATAAGAAAAAGCTCTCGAGTACAAATTCGAGAGCTTTTTTGATTTGCCTGAGTATTAAAATGTAATATTTGTCGGCGGATATTTTTTTTATTCAGAAGGAGATTGTTCTTGTTCTTGTTCTTGTTCTTGTTCTTGTTCTTGTGTTTTTTCTTCCTCATTTTGCAAATCACCGAGCTTTTCTTTTAGTTCTTCCAATGCTTTAATGACATCTTCTGGATTTTCAACCACTGTTTCTGCAGCAGTTTCATCGGTTGTTTGGACCGCGGTTTCATTGTCTGTTTCCGCAACAAATAGATGATCAGTTCCGAGTAATTCGGCGTTGCGTGCAGCTTCTTTTGCCGCTAATTCTTCTTGACGTTTTTTTCTTGCTTCTTCTATTTGAGCATTTCTTTCAGCAATTTTTTGCTTTTGAGCCTCAATATTTTTCTGTAAGGCTGCTCTGTGTAAGGAAACCGAGTGAGGCTTTTTAGGCATTTTCGCAGCTTGATTTTGTTCCGCAGCTTGATTTTGTTCCGCAGCTTGAGCTTGTATAGCACCAATACTCAACATAACAGGGATAAGTAAAAATCCTAATTTGTTCATTGACAACTCCTTGTTTGTTTTTAAGAAATTAAATACTTGCTGAAAAAATAAAGATTATCTAAAAGATGGCGGAGCGTAGAGGACTCGAACCTCTGCACCGTTATTCGCGGTGACGGATTAGCAATCCGCTGTATTACCACTCTACCAACGCTC
>ONQU01000004.1 GCA_900320035.1 uncultured Rhodospirillaceae bacterium
AAAAAAATGCCAAGAGTAACTTTTTCATTTCTAATTTCCTTTCGGCTTTGATTGTTTTAATTGTTCCAAATGCGGTAAGGTATATTGTTCAACAACATAGTGCAAGGCTTTGTTGGCCATTCTATCACATTCAACAATGCTATCAAAAATTTTCTTATTTTCTTGTTCCGGTTTTATATTTTGGCTTAATTTGAGGTAAATTGCGGAAAGTTCGGCCAGCGAATCGACAATTTCGGCAATATGAGCGGGAATTTTTAAGCTGTCTAAACCGCCCCAAAAGCCTTCATTAAAACCCTGTTCCAAAATATCAGAATGTTCCTGACAGATTAGAGTTAAATCATCGTGCGGTGCGAATCGAGGTAGCACAAGATTGTTGGTTGTTATCAAATGAAACATTTCGTCCCATAAACCCATGAAAAATTTAAAAAATAATTCAGCTTCAGCTTTCGTTTCCAGCCGCGGTGTTTGATTATTATCCCATAGTGAGGCTATGACATCGGTTGGGCGCAAACTTTCATTAGGGCTGCAAATGGCACCGGCAAAGCGCATTTTTACCACGCTGAGCGGTGTCGGACAGCTATAATGTTCTAAAAATTTTTTAAATTTATCGTCACCTATGTATTCATTTTCGCTTTTCATTTGTATAATCTTCGTATATGATACTCTAAAACTTATTTATAATTTAATGGAGATTTTGAAATTGTCTAGTCAAAAAATGCGATTAGGGTATGTATTTTTGCTTTTTTTAAGCGGATGCAGTTTGTTTAATCCTTATATTGACCGCCGCCGTAATCCCGGTGTTTCTGATGTTAGTCAGCTTTACAGTGGTCCGTCCACACCAGAAAAACCGGTGATTTGCTACAACGGTTTATTGACCGATGATGAAGAATTGCAACAGATGGCTGATGCCGAATGTGTGACGCAAGGCACCGGTAGCAAAGCTGAATTTATTAAAAAGACACATCTCGATGGCAAACTTTTGCTGCCGAGTCATGCTCATTATCAATGCGTAAAATAAAAGGGAACAACGATGAATTTATTATTTGAGAACAAACTGAATGCGACACTTGCTGAAATTTTTAAAACTTTAGATTTGGATATTAAATTTGCCACCGTTAAGGTTTCTGATCGTCCGGATTTAAGTGATTTTCAATGTAACGGTGCTTTAGCGTTGGCAAAAATTGCGCACCAAAATCCGCGCGATATTGCGGCTAAAATTGCGGGAAAGTTGGCACAAGATGAGGCTATTGAAACTGTTTCGGTCGATGGTCCGGGGTTCATTAATATCAAATTGAAAGACGAATTTATTGCCGCAAACATGGATAAAATGGCGCAAGATAAGCGTTTGGGATGTGGAGAGGTGGAAGATCCGCACCAAGTTGTCCTTGATTTTGGTGGGCCGAATGTGGCTAAAGAAATGCATGTCGGACATTTGCGTTCAGGAGTAATCGGCGAATCTATTCAGCGGATTGAACGCTTTGTCGGCAACAACGTTATCAGCGATGTACATTTAGGCGATTGGGGTACGCCGATGGGAATGATTTTGGCGGAAATTATAAAATCTGACGGCAACTTGGATAAGGTTACTTCTTATGATATTGCGCAGATTACCGAGTTTTATAAACAAGCCAATATCCGTTGTAAAGAGGACGAAACTGCACGGGAAAATGCCCGTAAAATTACCGCTGCATTGCAAGGCGGTGATGCAACATATCGTCGTGCTTGGCAACATCTGCGTAGTGAATCGCTCAAAGCAATTAAAGCTAATTATGAACAATTAGATGTTAATTTTGATTTATGGTTAGGGGAAAGTGATGCGCACGAAATTTGTCGTGAGGTGGTAAAAATTGCCCGTGATAAAGGAATTTCTGAAATTGATAATGGTGCTGAAATTATTCGTTTGGAAGAAACTAATAAGCCAAAGCCACCGATTATTATGATAAAAAGCGATGGTGGTTTCGGCTATCAGTTGACTGATATCGCTACGATAAAAATGCGGGTTGATCAATTTAAAGCTACCGAAATCGTGTATTTTACAGATAGTCGTCAGACTTTGCATTTTGAACAGGTGTTTGAAGCAGCTGATAAATTAGGAATTGCACCGAATGTTAAGTTGCAACACATTGTTTTTGGTACGGTTAACGGTGCCGATGGAAAGCCGTTTAAAACCCGCGACGGCGGCGTTATGAATTTGGAAACTTTGATTGAAATGTCGAAAGATAGGGTACGCCAATCTCTACCGAAAGCAGATGAAGTTGCCGGTTATGGTGCTGCAGAAATTGACAAGCTGACGCAGCAAATTGCCGTGGCGGCGATTAAATTTCAAGATTTAAAAAACACCATTGCTTCAGGCTATGTGTTTGAGTTAGAAGATTTTGCCAAGTTTGAGGGCAAAACCGGTCCGTATATTCAATATGCCGTGGCACGTATCAATTCGGTCTTGCGTAAAGCAGAAGCTAATGGTTTGCACGAAGGAAAAGTGATTTTGGTGGCGCCGGAAGAAAGAATTTTGGCGCTAAAACTGGCGCAAATCCATAATGTTATTATGCGGGCGCACAGCGAAAAAGAACCAAGTATTATCGCCGATTATACCTATACATTGGCGCAAATTTTCAGCACGTTTTATAATGCTTGTTCAATTATGAATGCTGAAAATCCGGACTTGGCATCATCACGTTTGCGTTTGGCTAAACTGGTGCGTGATGTGCTGATTCTGATGCTGAATTTGCTGGGCATTGAAGCGCCGGAAGTTATGCTTAAAGCGGAAAATATAGGGGAATAAAAAATGCCTGAACAGCGCGAAGAAAACTATTGGGTAACGGTATTAGTATATTTTGCCTCATTCCTCATCGGTTTAGGGATTATTGCCGAGATAGCATTTAATTGGGCGCATATACCAAATCATATTAAGCTCATTGGGGCGGGTGTGGCGATGGTTATTAATGCCTTGGCTTTGCTCTGGTGCATGACAGGACAGAAGAAAATTTTAACACAGGTTGTGGCATGTATTTATGGTTTTCTGATTATGGGGGTAATCGGTCTAATCGGGCAAATCTTTCAGCTACAAGCTAATCCGGAAAATGCATGTTTATTGTGGGCTTTTATCAGTTGGCCGTTATTTATTGCTGCACCGCGTTTGCTTTGGTTATGGCTGCCGATGTTTTTCTATGGTATTCGCTATTTGCCACCGATGTTTGACGAGGCCATCCGTGGTGAAATTTTTGGTGAATGGTCCGGTCGTGCGGATGCCAATTTAACAATATTTTATCGTTGGTTAGCGGTGGTGGGATCTTATGCTTTGCTATGTGCTTATGAGGTATGGCAGAGTTTTGGCTCTAAGACCGATAATATGGTCCGTTATCCTTTACGTTTTTATAGCGGTGTCGTCATTTGGGGGCTGTATTGTCGTGCGGCTTTCTATGGTGAAAACTTGGCATCACAGTGGGGATTTTGGCACGAAATTGTGGTACCGGCGTTGCTCTTATCCGGTATTTTTTGGGTTTTAAATAAAAAATTTCGGCGTTTTAGTTTTATGCCGCTGTTTTTATTAGGGTTGTTTGCAGAATATGCTCTGATACTTACGTCGCAATATTTTAATGCAGCGGAACCGCTTTGGTTGCGCAAATCTGTTTTACATATTGCTTCCACAGAACAATATTTGCCATTTGTTTTTTTGCTTTTGATGTTTGCTTATGCTTACTATCATAAGATGCCACGGTTGCGCATTGCGAGTATTATAGCGTTGGTTATGTGGTTTATAGCGACATATTCTTATGATATGTTTGATTTAACACCGTCGCTTATGTTATGCGCCACTGTTGGAGGGTGTGCCTATTATGCCCGTAATCGTAAGTGGTTTAATATTGCCGTCATTGCTGCGGTTTTGCGGGTGTTGGGTGAATATGCCTATGTTGATAATTTGCAATATTTTGGACTTTATCTGATTGTTGCCGGTGTGTTGTTGATTTTAACTGTTTTGTTTTTAACCAGATACAGCCGTAAACTATGGGAGAAAATCGATGAAAAGTAAGTTGCTCGTACCTTTGTTATTTTTACCGGTTATTGTTTTATCTGCCATCATGCTGTATTATACGGCAATGTGCCGTCTGCAAAAAGTGGAAGTCGTGGTTGAAGGTTATGACCCGAAGAACTTTTTTTCCGGTTATTATATGAATTTGCAGCCAAACTGGTTGAAAACTGATTGTTCCCAATTTGCCGATAATGTGTGCCCGAAGGAAGATTTTGCCGATCATTATAACTTTTATATAAATGTTGATCATTCGGCAAAGTTAACCGAAGCGGTAAATTCCGGTGTGGTTAAGTTGGTGTTTTCGTACGATAAGGGGTATCGCCCGCTGATTGTGGATTTGCTTGTTGACGGCATATCTTACTTTGATTTTATTAAAGCTGAATAAAAATACTTTCCACGAATTTGTGAATATTTTATGGTTATTCTTCCTCATTTTTTGAGCTTTCCGCTGTGCGGATTTTCTCAAAAATTTCTCTTTGTTCAGAGGTGAGAATTGCTTCAAATTCGCGTAAATTCTGTTCTTCAATTTCGCGCGCTTGTGTTTTAAGGAGCTCAACGGATTTTCTAAGCTGTTCTTGGCGCATACGACTCTCATCGCTTAAAAATTTCAACTCATCCAGCTGTTCATCACTTAAATTCAGTTGTTTAACGAGTGAACTCAGATTTTCAGCCGGTTCCGGTATTTCAACTTCTTGAACTTCTATTTCTATATTTTCTACATTTTCAACCGGTGTACTTTCACTGGCTTTTTCGGCTTCGGTGTCTGATGATTTTTCTGCGGAGACCGGATTTGCCGTTGGCGCGAAAATTTCGTCCTCAGCAAACTCTTCATTTGTTGTCGGCATTGTTTTCGAGGTTATGACTTCGTCTTCGGTATCTAAACCGAAATCTTCTTGCGCCTGAACATTACCGGCAAAAAACAGTACCAAACTTAATATTAGTGATAATTTTTTTAGTTTCATTTTTTTCCCCATTTTTAAAATTTGTTTTCGCGCATTTTGAAGCGGTTGCGCCGTTCTACGCGTGGTTGCATCTGACGATTTTGTTTTGCTTTTCGTTCTTGTATCTTATCAAATTTTGCAGCTTGTTTTTCATCAAGGATAGCGCGAATCTTTTTTTCATCATCGGCACGAATATTATCCATTTGTTGACGCAGAGTTTTCATTTGTTCCTTTAATGCTTCAATTTGCGGCTGACTTTCGGCGTAAATAGCGTCCAATTGTCTTTTTTGTTCGTCATTTAGTTTCAGTTTTTTACCCCAATCGATTGAATGTTGTTTATGAAATTTGGTTTCTGCAGATGGGAAATTTTGCGCACCGGTAGATGCCGGAAACAGCGCTGAATACATAACAAAACAACAAACTAAAAAACAAAATCGGCGCATTTTTTACCTATCCTCCTGTCATAACTTTGGTGTAGTGTAGCATATTTATGTTAAAACGCTACAATTTTATCAAAAAAATGCATAAATTTATTGCAAGGCGCGTTTGCTTTGCTTAAACTAAAACTAATAAGGAGGAAAAATGCGTATTTTTTATTGTGGCGATATTGTCGGACGTTCAGGTCGGGAGGTTGTTGTTGATAACTTGGCGCGAATCCGTGAAGAATATAAAATAGATGTGATGATTGTGAATGTTGAAAATGCCGCTCACGGATTTGGGGCAACGCCGGGAATTTGCCGAGAGATCTTGGCAAAAGGGGCCGATGTTTTAGTGTTGGGTAATCATTTTTTGAATCGGCGTGAGATTATACCATTTTTAGACGAGTGTAAGACCATAGTACGGCCGGCAAATATTCCTTCCGGTAATCCGGGGCGCGGTTATGCTATTTATGAATTGACGGACGGGCGAAAAATTTTAATTATTCAAGTGTTAGGAAGATTGTTTATGGAAGCGGTGGATTGTCCGGTGCAAGCCGTTGATGAAATTTTGCACCAAAATATGTTAAAACGCCAAGTTGATGCAATTTTTGTGGATATTCACGCCGAAGCAACATCGGAAAAGTTAGCGCTTGGTTATTACTTAGACGGTCGGGTGTCGTGCGTGGCCGGAACGCATACGCATGTGCCGACGGCTGATGCACGGGTGTTGCCAAGGGGAACGGCGTATATCAGCGATGTTGGCATGTGTGGCGATTATAATTCGGTGTTGGGGTTTGAGGTAACAGCGCCAATCAACCGATTGTGTCGGCGCTATGTCGATGACCGCTTAACGCCGGCTAACGGCCCGGGAACATTATTTGGTATATTTGTTGAAACCGATGATAAAACCGGTTTAGCCAAAGAAATTAAACAAGTGAAAATTTAGGAGAGTTATTTTCTTTAAATTCTGACGACTGCGCCGCCCCATGTGAAACCGGCGCCCATGGCGGTTAAAACCACCACATCGCCTTTATGCAGGCGTTTTTGTTCTATGTTTTCCGACAGAGCCAATGGAATCGATGCGGCTGAAGTATTGCCATGGTGATCAACTGTTACGATTACTTTTTGTGGTGCGATATCCAAGCGCTCGCCAACGCTTTCGATGATGCGTATGTTGGCCTGATGTGGAATGAGCCAATTAACGGCATTTTTGTTAATATGTGCTTTTTGCATGGCATTTTCGGCGGCTTCTGCTAAAGAAACAACGGCATGCTTAAACACTTCTTTCCCGTCCATCTGTACGAATCCGGCATTTTGGGTGGAGGAAACACCACCGGTGGTTTTAAGATGCTCATATTGGCTACAATCAGCATAAATACAAGTGCTTAAAATACCGGTATCATCGGGCGTGCCTGTGCCTTTAACAGCGCGTAAAACCACAGCGCCGGCACCATCACCAAACAAAACGCAGGTGTTGCGGTCTTGCCAATCAACAATTTTTGATAAACATTCAGCGCCCACGACAACGGCAGTTTTTACTTGTCCCAAGCGAATCATATTATCAGCCAAGGCTAAGGCATAAATAAATCCCGAGCAAGCAGCAGAAATATCAAAAGCCGGTACGCCGACACGAAAACCAAGGTTGCGAGCAATTAAAGTTGCTGTTGCCGGTGTCGTATTATCCGGCGTTACTGTGGCTAAAATCAATAAGTCAATATCTTGAGGGGTAAGTCCGGCATTTTTGATGGCATTTTCAACTGCTTTGCCGGCCAATATTGAGGTTGTTTCACCTTCAGCAATGTGGCGTACAACGATTCCGGTGCGCGTGCGAATCCACTCATCATTGGTTTCAACCATGTGTGAAAGGTCATCATTTGTTAATATTTTAGGCGGTAAATAGTGGCCAAAACCGACCATTGCGCTTCTAATAAACATCGTATAAAATATCCTGCGATAATTCGTCTAAGTCAACGTGTTCTACTTCAGCGCGAATCGTCTGCACAAAATCTTGGCGTACCAGTTTAGCCGCATTATTGATAGCATACGAAAAGCCGACGGCATCAGTTCCACCATGACTTTTAACTGACAAACCGTTCAAACCGACAAACATGGCGCCGTTATATTTGCGCGGATCCATGGTCTTTTTTAATTTCCAGAGTGCCGGTAACAAGAACGGCAGACCGATTTTAGTGATAACAGAACTTTTGATGGAACTCTTGAGCATGCCGGAAATAAGTTTTGCTGTGCCTTCCATGGTTTTGAGTGCTATGTTACCGGTAAAGCCGTCAGAAACGATAACATCGGCATAACCTTCACCGATTTGATGCGGTTCAATGTAGCCGATGAAGTTTAAATCAAGATGGGTGTTTTTAATCATCTTTGCTGCCTGATGAATTTCTTCGCGCCCCTTCATTTCTTCGGCACCGATATTGAGCAAAGCAATACGCGGATGTTCGATTTCGAGAGTGTGTTTTGCCAAGATATTGCCAATGATAGCAAATTCCGCCAAATTAACGGCGCTACATTCGGTATTAGCCCCTAAATCGAGCATGATGCACATGCCGTTTTTATGTGGAATATTGGTACAGATGGCCGGACGATGAATACGCTGAATGGTCTTCAAAATCATTTTTGAAATAGCCATTAAAGCGCCGGTGTTACCTGCCGAAATTACGGCTCTGGCATCACCTTTGCGTACCGCATCAATAGCCATAAACATACTGGTATTTTTATTGCGAATAACCTGTGACGGCTTATCTTCATTACGTACAAATTCGCTTGTATGAATGACCGTACAATAATCTTTCATTGTTGGAAAGCGTTTCATTTCTTCGTTAACTTTGTTTTCATCACCGAACAACAAAAACTGAATATCGGGGTTGTTTTTATGCGCTAAAACAATACCCTCGACTATGACACGAGGGGAGTTATCTCCCCCCATTGCATCAACAGATATGACCAGATTATTCATCAGCAAACCTGCTCCGTATGCTAAATTTTATTGTTTTATTTTGCTTCTTTATTAGAAACAACATCTTTACCATCATATTGGCCGCATTTCGGGCAAACATGATGAGGTCTTTTCAATTCGCCGCAATTAGGGCATTCTT
>ONQU01000128.1 GCA_900320035.1 uncultured Rhodospirillaceae bacterium
AATTCGAAGATGCCTTGACCTCGCTTTGCTCGGAGGCATGACAATAAAAAAAACGGCAAAGCGAGCAATGATTTTCATTTTTTTGCAAAGCAAAAATGAGCCATAACTAAAAAACCGCCCAAAAGCCGGCGGTTTTTTAACATTAAAAATTGATATATCTAAAAATCTTTCAGTACGTCGGCACTTTCAGCGGCGTTATCAATATCGACCATGGCGATGGTATTGTAACCGCAATCAACGTGCAGAACTTCGCCGGTAACGGCCGAACCCAAATCAGACAGCAAGCTCAAGGCCATACCGCCAACCTCGTTTTGGTTAACGTTGCGACGCAGCGGCGCATTTAATTCATTCCAACGCAGAATCATGCGGAAATCACCAATTCCCGAGGCGGCCAAAGTTTTAATCGGGCCGGAAGAAATAGCGTTCACACGGACGCCTTGTTTGCCCATATCAACGGCAGCATAGCGCACCGAGGCTTCCAAAGCTGCTTTGGCGACGCCCATGATATTATAATTTGGCAATACGCGTTCCGAGCCTAAATAAGTCAGCGTTAAAATCGAGCCGCCTTCATTCATAATCGGCGAAGCGCAACGGCAAGCCTCTAAAAATGAATAGCAAGAAATATGCATGGTGTTTAAAAAGTTATCCAAAGTGGTATCAATGGTGCGACCGCGCAATTGATCTTTATCCGAAAAAGCGATGGCGTGAACCACAAAATCTATTTTTCCCCACTTCTCACCCAGCTCTTTAAAACAAGCTTCAACCGAGGCCGAATCTGTTACATCACACTTAATCAACAATGGATTTTCAAGTTGCTCTGCCAATGGCCGTACTCTTTTTTCAAGCATTTCATTCTGATACGAAATCGCTATTTGCGCGCCTTGCTCATTCAGTGCCTGAGCAATACCCCAAGCAATTGATTTATCATTAGCAAGCCCCATAATTAAACCTTTTTTTCCGGCCATTAGTTTCATTTTCTTTTATCCTTTTTTAAAATTTTTTAAATATTATAATATTGGTTTCTATGAAGATACTTATACAAATTAAATGATTTTGTAAATCTTTTTTTGAAAGTTATGGCATGATAAATCGGCAAAAGTGGATAGATTTGAAAAAATTTATTTTTCTATTTGGTAAAAAATTATACTTACACCTGCGTGATACTACAATTTTACGGGTTTCCGCCGCACTCAGCTATACAACCTTGCTGGCGGTAGTACCGCTGATAGCCATTGCCTTAGCGATTTTTGCGGCATTTCCGATGTTTGAGCATGTGCGGTTGCAGGTGCAGGATTTTCTCATACAAAATTTTGTACCTAATTTAGGTGAAAATGTGCAACAATATATGGCAAGTTTTGTTGCCGCCGCCGGTAAATTAACAACCATCGGTATTGCCGGCTTAGCCGTTACGGCAGTATTGTTGCTGTCAACAATTGAAAGCAGTTTCAATTTTATTTTTAAAATTAAAAAGCATCGCCGCTTGGCTACTAAAATGACGCTTTATTGGACCTTGATTATTCTGTGTCCGATTGTGCTCGGTGTTGGCTTCTCATTACGCGGCTATATGCTGAAATTGCAATATTTTAACGGCAACACCGAAAGCCTTGATTTTATAACGACGGAGTTGGCTCACCATTTGCTCATTTTTGCGGTTTTATGGTTTGCTTATTTTATCGTCCCAAATAAAAAAATCGGACTCTCCAGTGCGTTTATCGGTGCGGCAATAGCCTTTGTGATGATGGCAATTTTGCGCTATGGTTTTGGCTATTTTCTGCAGCTTAATGTTACCTATAAAACACTTTATGGGGCAATGGCTTCCGTCCCTCTGCTTCTTATCTGGATGTATTCTTGGTGGACCGTGGTTTTGTTTGGTGCTGTTATCACGGCCTCATTAGAGGAACTACGGCATCGAAAACAACTTTGGAAATAATTGGCAATTTTTTATTTTAATTTGAAGACCCTTTGACGTTTTCTGGCGAAAACGAAGGGTGACATTATAAAAAAAAGCGCAACCTAAAGATGATGCTAAAACTTTTATATAAATGGCGCTGAAGGAAACAAAACAAGCCTTAATGCTTGTTTTGTGACGACAGGCGTAGGCTGCTTAATGAGCCAAAGCGATGCTGAGGCGAATTTAGCAGACAAGTGCCCGAAGCGAAGTTGTTGAGCGATAATATCGCGAAACTTACGGAGCAAGAAAGGCGAGGCTCGGTCTTGCAACGCATCGCGTTGCTTCGGTCACTCGTTTGTTAATTGCGCTACGGTCGCTTGCACGCTCCCTTGCTTTATAAACAAACTTCGCCACTTGCGGTGAAAACAAGCATTCAGCTTGTTTTCATCCTCGTGCGCAACCTAAAGGTTGCTCGTTCATCTGATATGGCGGTAAATGGCGTATCCGGCGAGGCTCGAACTCGCAACCTTTGGCGTCGGAGGCCAACACTCTATCCAATTGAGCTACGGATACATAATTATAAATATGGCGTCGGAGGCCGTCTTGCTTCGTAAGTTTCGCGATATTATCGCTCAACAACTTCGCTTCGGTCACTTGTCCACTAAATTCGCCTCAGCATCGCTTTGGCTCATTAAGTGGTCCTCGCCCGTCGTTATAAAACAAGCATTAAGGCTTGTTTTATTTTCTCCGGCTCTATCCAATTGAGCTACGGATACATAATTACAAAATATGGCTATCGCCAACTTTTTTGCTTTTTTTATATAATTTTACTTGACTTGTCAAGCTTTTCAATGTATGAACAAGCAACAATATTGTTAAAAATAGTTTAAGGAATTTAGAAAATGTCAAAAAAATGTGATATCTTGGGCACTGGTGTGCAAAGTGGCAACAATGTCAGCCATGCGCACAATAAAACGCGTCGTCGTTTTATGCCTAACTTGCAAGTTGTTTCGTTGTTCAGCGAAGCTTTGAATAAAGTATTTAAACTCAAAATTTGCTCTAAAACATTGCGTTCTATTGAACACAATGGCGGTTTAGACGGCTTTTTAACTAAAACCTCTAATACCAAGCTGACTGAAGAAGCTAAGCAAATTAAAAAATCTATTTTAGCTAAAAAAGCTTAAGTTAGTCGATTCGCGAATTTATGAAATTAAAGCGCCGTTGTTATAGCGGCGTTTTATTTTTGATTGCGCCACGCACGCCAAATTAAATATGTGCCAAGTAAGATAAGCGGCGCTGATAAGCACTGTCCCATCGTGATATGTCCCCACAAAAAGCCGATTTGGGCATCCGGCTCACGAAATTGTTCAACTAAAGTACGACAAGCTGCATAACCGAGCAAAAACATACTGGAAATAAACCCCGTATGTTCGCGACACCACTTTTTTTGCCATAACCAATTAAGCACTATAAACAACACAATGCCTTCTGAACAGGCTTCGTATATTTGAGAAGGATGACGCGGCAGATAGCCACCACGCGGAAAACGCACCGCCCATGCCACATCGGTAACGCGCCCCCATAATTCATCATTAGTGAAGTTAGCCAATCGCCCTAGAAAAATGCCGATTGGTACAACCGGTGATACTAAATCTGTTAACTTCAAAAAAGAATATTTAATTTTATGAGCAAAAAACAACATTGCCATAATAACACCAATGATGCCACCGTGAAAAGACATGCCTCCTTGCCAAATGGCAAAAATTTGCCACGGATGCGCCCAATACTGACCATTGCCGTAAAATAGCACATACCCCAATCGGCCGCCGAGAATAATCCCTAATGTCACATAAAAGGCTAAATCATCAACATTATTACGACTCAAACCTAAGTCATATTTCTTGTTGCGTTTTACCACCAACCACCATCCGGCCAAAATGCCAAGCAAATAGGCCAAAGAATACCAACGCAGTTCAAAAAAACCTGCTGAAAAAACTATCGGTGATATTGCCGGATAAGCTAATCCTGTCATTTTTTTTGCTTCCTTTATTACCAATTGCTTAAAAGTATATTAAGAAAAAACAGATAATCCACATCTAAAAATTTTTTATAAACACCTTTATTTTTAAGTCTTTGATTTATCGTGTTGTTTAATAAAACATAAAGATAAAAAAAACAAAAAAGTGGAAAACTTCCGTATAAAAATTGTATTTTGGAGAATAATTATGCCATCTTAAATGCGAACGTGAACGAAGGAATTTTTTAATGCTTGCTGAAAGTTTGTATAAATATAATCCAATTGACGATATTGAATGCTTATTTGCGGCTAAACAACATTCAACCGAGCGGCGCGGACATAATGAAGTTGTGGTACAGATAGCCGGTAAATGGGATAAAATGTTGTTGTTTTTTGCGTGGGAAGAGCAGATGAATTGTTTGCATCTTTCCTGCATGATTAATGTTGAGCCGGAAGATGTGGCTTTACCAACGATTTTTGAACTTTTAGCTCTTTTAAATGAAGACTTGTGGGTTGGCTATTTTTCTTATTGGCAAGAAGCGCAAACACCTTTGTTTCGTCATTCAATGTTCTTAGATGCAGCTGATGAAAAATTTTCAGCTAAATTGGCGCAAGTTGTCGATATTGCACTTACTGAATGTGAACGTGCATATCCGATTTTTCATGCCGTGTTTAAACAAAAAATTGAACCGCGGCGAGCTCTGCTACCAATGATGCTGATGTAATTAAAAAGGTTTAATACCAGCAATTAGAATTGTTATATTTGAAGTAAAAAGCTTAACCGCCAGTGACAATAATATAATCCCAAAGGCTTTTTGGAAAATACAAATAACACCGGGAGAAAGCCATTTTTCCAACTTGGAAGCCATCTTCAGAGCAGCATAAACCACAATAACGTTAGCGACAATAGCTAAGATGATATTAAAGTCGTTATATTGCGAACGAATCGAAAGCAGAGTGGTAAAAGAACCGGCACCGGCAATCAGCGGAAAAACAACCGGTGTAAAAGTGGCATCATTACCAACAGCACTATTTTGGCGGAAGATTTCAATATCTAAAACCATTTCCATGGCGATAATAAAGACGATAATTGAACCGGCAACGGCAAAAGATGAAACATCAAGGCTAAACAAACCCAAGAAGGCTTTGCCCATATACATAAATCCGATGAATAAAAATAGGGAAATTATACTGGCGCGAATCGGGTTGATGGTGCGGCCGTTGTGCTGTAAATTGATAACAACCGGTAGCGTCCCGATAATATCAATAATGGCAAAAAGAACTACAAAAGAACCAATAAATTGCGTTAAATCAAATTGTTGTATAAACCCTAAAAAATCCATTGCCAATCTCCTTCAAAATGCAAACTGAATTTACGATTGCCGTTCTAACAAACATAAATTCATTCGTCAATATTTTTTAAGCGTCATTTTTAGCTTGGTTGGTGTTTTAAGTTGCTAAAAAAACGAAAAACGTCGGCAGGTCACCGACGTTTTTGGTTTTAAAAAATGCAAAAGCAAGAGCTGAACAGTTTGTATGTGGAAGCATACTTGTGTTGAAAATTTTTATTGAAACCTAAACTCGCATCTTCACGCCATGCTTTTTCCAGACGAATCAATTCATATTTCAGGGCGTTCAAATTTTGATTAAGCATTTGTGCGGCCTCAACCTGTTTGATATCTTCGACGAACTCCACCGTATAAAGGCAACCTTTCTTATATTGAATAAAATCCGGAAGAGAATTATTAAAATAGTCATGTGGGAATTTTTCAATATAAACATGCGCATACATGGGTGAAGTGTTTTGCACTTCAATCAGACAGCGTTCGGTCGGATCAAAATAAGCAACAAAATGCTTAAAATTTGCAACTTTTTCAATCTCACCGTCGTCGTCATCATCGTCATCATTATTGAGTTGACTGTTGATCTTGTACAGTGTACTGAGAAAAGTTTTTTCTCTGTTTAAGAGAAAAGCCACACACGGAGCGATAGAACAACCGGGTATCGTCGGTGTAATGCTAGCAAAATTGTTACTGAGATACGGAGAGTAGTATGCTAAAGCCAAAACCTCTTTTTCATCGGCAGAAAGTTCGGTTTCTGCCGTTTGTGCTTTTTTCAGTACTTCCACCAATCCTTTGACACCGAAGTGATCAATATAGCGACTGACAATTTCGCGGAAATTGAGGTTGGCGCAGTTGCCGTTATAAATTTTTGGCGCCATGACTTCCAACAGCAGCGAAAAGTTGCGGCGAAGAAGATCGGTTTTGTGCGCAGCATTGCTGAAAATAGTTTGGTATTTAGCATCCAAATCGGCAACCAATTGCGGGGTATCCACATCGTTCAATTGAGCCAAGCAATAAGCATCGGTTAAAGAATCCAGTCCGAGTGTTTGCAGTAAATCGGCACCAATACAGACTGAAACTGCTTTAACAAAGTCATACTGCCAAGAGATTGGGCGACAAAAGCGCAAATCTTCAATGGCGTTGGTGAAGTTTTCCAGCTGTGAATCAACCAATCCAGCTATGTTCCAAAACAGCTTCAGGTCATCTTCATTGGAACAAAGTTTCAAGATTTTTTTTACATCCGAACCTTCTGTCTGATCAACTATTTGCTGCATTCTTAACCCAAAGTGGGCTAAATAAAAGTTTCCGAAAATACGTCTCCACAGCCACGTTTTGTGACTTAGGTACTCTTTTAGCTTTTTAGTATCCATAATATATTGATTTAATGTTTATTTAAATAATGTGATTTAATGTCTTTATTAGAAACTAAAACAATAATTTTGTCAAGAGAAAACAGAGTAAAAAAAATACGCCGAAGGACACATTGCCAACGGCGTATTTTTTTTAATTATAAGATCGGTTAGTCAATCTTTTTGGCTTCAATACGCATGGCGTAGAACGAGCGCCATACGAAAATAAGACCGATGACAAAAAAGGCCACACCGATACCGGTTGCCAATTTTTCATTTTGTTCGGCGACTTTAACCGCCATTTCAGCGGCTAATAAGCCGAACAATGTGGTGAATTTAATAATCGGGTTCAAAGCCACCGATGCCGTATCTTTATACGGATCGCCGACCGTATCACCCACCACCGAAGCCGCGTGCAATTCCGAACCTTTTTCATTCAAATCCACTTCAACCACCTTTTTAGCATTATCCCAAGCGCCGCCGGCATTGGCCATAAACAATGCTTGATATAAGCCGAAAATAGCAATTGAAATCAGGTAGCTGGCAAATAATTCCGGCCCAAAGAAAGCAAAAGCAATGGCAAATGAGAAAATCACCACAAAAATGTTGAACATTCCTTTTTGCGCATATTGGGTACAAATTTTCACCACGGTTTTCGAATCTTCGACTGAAGCCGCCTTATTGGTATCGAGTTTGATGTGTTCTTTAATATAGTTTACCGCGCGATAAGCACCGGTTGAAACCGCTTGAATAGAAGCACCGGAGAACCAATAAATCACTGCACCACCCAAGAGTAAACCGATAAGAACACGCGCATCGATTAAGTTTAATTGCAGTTGCAACAACAAAATAATCGAGAAAATCATGGTTGTGGCACCAATAACAGCCGTACCGATAAGCACCGGTTTAGAAGTCGCTTTAAAGGTATTACCGGCCGAATCGTTAGCTTCCAACAAATGTTTGCCATGTTCAAAATTCGGCTCAAAACCATAATCTTTTTTAATTTCCTTTTTAATGCCTTTTTGGCATTCAATTTGCGAAAGTTCAAACACAGATTGCGCATTATCGGTCACTGGACCATAGCTATCAACCGCAATAGTTACCGGTCCCATACC